>SIBF01000178.1 GCA_009695275.1 Pedosphaera sp.
GTCGCCATATCAGGACGCCCATCCCCGTTGACATCGCCAAAGCCGAGGTAATGCGTGAGGCCGGGAGCGTCCTTGTCCGCGAACGCATGAGCCTTCCAACTGCTGGCCGCGCGCGGGTTCGGGGGGACGGCGAGCCAGATGAGAGATTCCGGGAAAGGGGTGTCGATGGGCTGGGCGCTGTTGGCGATCAGATCCATCCGACCGTCGCGGTTGACGTCCCCCTTCATCAAACCATGAATGCCATTGAGTTCCTTGCTGGCGACGTGCAGCGGCCATGGCTCGGTGAGAGGGCGATCGGGTTGCTCAAGCCATACGATCAAACCGGGCCGGTAGCGCGCGCCGACAAAATCCAAATCACCATCCCCGTCCACATCGAACGTCTCGCTGTGGATGATTTGTGTTTTGAAATCATGTCCGGCAGTCGCATCGAGCACGATCTCCTTCCAATCAGGTCCGACGAAGAGGCGGGTCTTGTCGCCACTGTTGGCGATGATGTCGGGTCGTCCGTCCTTCGTAAAATCGCCAGCTACAGCAGTCAGGCTTTGGGCGCCTTCGTGAACGACATGTTTCTTCCAAAGACCTTCGGCGGCGTCCACGCGTGAGGGCTGGAGAGGAAATGAGATGGCAGCAGCGAGGGCAAAAGAGGTCACCGCACGGCAAGGAGAAGTGAGAGCGGACATAAGCTGATTTGAACGCACGCGAGGAGTCGCGTCAACCTGGAGATCGATGCGGTGTTCTTTCTGGTTCTGACGCCTCCGGACCAAGGAGCGCTCCCCTCTCCTTTCGGATCTGCTCACGGGCCATAAATCCGGGAAGGTTTTGGAAATTTGAACAAAGAGTTTTGGAGGGCACAGAGGTTCGCTCTGCCTTCTTTCTCTGTGTCCTCCCAGACTCTGTGCTTCATTTCCAGGTTTAGGAACAGGGACAGGTTAGGGAATTGGGGGCTGAGAGCGTTCTACATTTTCCAGGCTCTTAACTCAAAATCCCCTCGATCGTCTTGCCCGCGATGCCAGTGAGCCGCGCATCCAGCCCTTGAAATTTCACCGAGAGCTTCGTGTGCTCGATTCCCAACAGCCGCAGCATCGTCGCGTGAAGGTCGTGAACATCCACGACGTTCTCCACGGCGGAGTAACCGAGCTCATCAGTGGCACCGAAGGAAATCCCCTGTTTGATCCCTCCTCCCCTCAGCCAGACAGTGAAGCCGGCGTTGTGATGATCGCGACCGTCGCCTCCCTGGCTCATCGGAGTGCGCCCGAATTCTCCGGCCCAAACGATCAATGTGTCCTTCCACATGTCGCGCTGCTTCAGATCGGTGAGCAAGGCCATGCACGCCCGGTCCACTTCCTGAGCCTTCAACGTGATCCCTTCCTTCACGCCGCCATGATGATCCCAATCCTTGTGGTAAAGCTGGGTGAAGCGCACGCCTCGTTCCGCAAGACGGCGGGCGAGGAGGCAGTTCGAAGCGAAGGAACCGTCGCCGGGCTTGCAGCCGTAAAGATCAAGAATGCTCTGCGGCTCCTTGCTCGCGTCCATCAGCTCCGGAACGCTTGCCTGCATCTGAAACGCCATCTCATACTGCGCGATGCGCGTCGAGATTTCCGGGTCGTCCACCACCGCGTCATGACGCGCATTGAGTGTGTTGATGGCTTGCACAGCGTCATGCTGCTGGTCGCGGGTGATTCCCGGAGGCGTGCCGAGATAGAGGACGGGATCGCCTTTGCCGCGAAGATGAACACCCTGAAAACGACTCGGGAGAAATCCCGGTGCCCACTGCCGCGCGGCAATCGGCTGGTTTTGTCCGCCCTTGCCGAGCGAGGTCAACACCACGAACCCCGGCAATTCCTCCGCTTCCGCGCCAAGTCCATAGACGGTCCATGCACCCATGCTTGGACGCCCCGCAATTTGTGAACCTGTGTTCATGAACATGTGCGCCGGATCATGATTGATCGCCTCGGTGGTCATTGAACGTACGAAGCAGATGTCATCCACAACCGATCCGATCTGTGGAAATAATTCGCAGACTTCCGCGCCGCATTTTCCAAAGCGCTGGAACTTGAGCTGCGGACCGTAGCATGTCAGTTTGGCTCCCTGGAGCTGCGCAATCTGTTTGCCCTTGGTGAACGATTCCGGCATCGGCTGGCCATGCATCTCCGCCAGCTTTGGCTTGTGATCGAAAGTCTCCAGATGTGACGCCCCGCCTGCCATCGTAAGCCAGATCACACGCTTGATCTTTGGCGGAAAGTGTGGCTCGCGAACGACGCCCATCCATTTGTCCTTGTTGGCGGCGGCCGTCAGGACCCGTGGATGAATGAGGCTGGCAAGAGCCAGCGCGCCGAGACCTGTCGAGGTCCGGCCGAGAAATGCGCGTCGCGTCTGTTGTTGGAGAAAGAAATGTCGAAGTTCGGATGAGAGGTTCATGGCAACTTTTAGGAACGCGTAATGGTTTCGTGGAGATTCAGAATGACACGGGCGACGCTGGTCCAGGCCGCGAGTTCGGAGACATCGATATCCCCGGGCACCGGACTCGCGCCGACCTTGATCAATGACGAGGCCGCCTCGATGTTGCCTCGGTACTCGTTGAGGTGTTTGTTGACGAGGGAAGACATGGTTTCGATTTCATCAGACTTTGGCGAGCGGGCGAGGGCCTGACGCCACGCCCAGTTCAAACGTGAGCCGACATCGCTTCCGCCCTCTTTGATGATGCGTGCCGCGAACACGCGCGAGGCTTCCACGTACGTCGGGTCGTTCAAGAGCACGAGCGCTTGCTGAGGGATGTTCGAGCGGTTCCGTTCGGCGGCGCATTCCTCACGGCTCGGCGCGTCGAACGCGACCATGCTCGGATGCAAGTATGACCTTTGCCACCAGGTGTAGAGTCCGCGTCGGTAATGATCTTCACCAGCGCTCGATTCCCATTCGCGTGTTGGGAAATTCAGATTCTCCCAGTAGCCCGGGGGTTGAAAGGGCTTCACGCTCGGTCCGCCAATTTTCGGAACCAGCAGGCCGGCGATGGTGAGTGCGTTGTCGCGCACCAGCTCGGCATCGAGGCGCCAGCGGCCCTGCCGGGCGATCTCGCGATTGTAAGGATCATTCGCAAGCTGGCTCTTCGGGGCGGTGGACACTTGTTTGTAAGCGCGACTGTTCACGATCAGCCGAACGATATGCTTCGTGTCCCAGCCGCTGTTGATGAACTCGCCGGCGAGCCAGTCGAGCAAGGGTTGATTGGGCGGAATCTCGCCCTGCGCTCCGAGATCATCCATCACTTTGGACAGACCGACGCCGAAGAATTGCTTCCACAGGCGGTTCATCACCACTCTTGCTGTCAGCGGGTTTTCGCGGGACACGAGCCAGTTGGCCAGATCGAGCCGGGAGAGGTGGTTCGCTCCGGAGCTTCGAAGAGATAGATAGCCGGGCAGTGCTGGCGGTGTGATCTCGCCCGTTTCGATCAACCAGTTCCCTCGAGGAAGAATGCGAACCGTCCGGGGTTGCTCTGCCGACACGGACACGATGCAGCGCGGCACTGTAGCCTCGAAATCGTTCCGTGACTTGCGGGCGGTCGCGAGATTGGTGCGCAAGTTCGAGAGTTCGGGCGCCTCGCTCTTGTAGAGCGCAAAAAGCTTGTCTGCCTGCGCCTTCTCGCGCCGATCGCGCCGCACTTTCAGGATGGCCGCGATCTCCGGCGACGGCGGCACAACAAATCGTCCTCGTACCGCCAGCTCGTCTGGCGCTGCCGCGATGCGGAAGTGACCCAACGTGTGGTTTCCATTCCCGTGGTTCTGGCGAATTTCGATCTTCAATTTTTCTCCTGGGCGAATACTGATCGATCGCTCCAGCTCCAGGTGAAGCTGGTGAGGCTTCCCCACCTCGGGCAACACTGCCCAGCCGAAACTTTCTCCCTTTCCGTCACCGTCAATCGCAGCCGCAGCCTTCCACGCTTTGTAAGGGTTGTCCTCGGCGATCGTGGTCTGTTCAAAGTTCGCGCGAGCGCGAGAGAACTTCAGCGCTTCACTGCTCCCGCTGGAGCGTTGAATGGAAGCAACGACCTCCGTCAGCACGAAGTTTCCATTATCGGCGCGACCTGGTCCGTTGGATGGGAGAGAGTTGTCCGGCAGCGCCTCGATGCGGAAGCCCGCCACTGATGCCAGCACGTTTTCAAACGTCAGCGTGTAAGTGTCCTTGTCCGCCTTCTTGCCACTGGCGAGAATTGAATTGTCCGGCTGCACGGCGAGCTTTGCGCCGCCGACAGACTCGGCTTTCACCGGCTTCAACGAGAGCCACCCTGAATCGCCCATCAACGCGTCGAGTTGCGCTTGTTCCCATTGGGCGAAGGCATTGGCCAGTTCCAGATGCGGGCTGTCAAAGTCCTGTTGAAGGCGCTCAATCTCGACGCCACGCCGGGCGAGTTCGGCTGCCTGCTTGCCATCAGGAACGAGCATTCCGTCTTCGCGGCGGCCGATGATCGGTTCCTTGATGTCCGCAAAAAATGCGCCCATCGAATAGAAATCACGCTGAGTGATCGGATCGAATTTGTGATCGTGACATTGGGCGCAACCGATCGTTTGACCCAGCCAAATGCTGCCGACCGCGCGCACTCGATCCGTCAACATCCGGGCTTCGTAATCCTTCGGTTGGGCGCCGCCTTCCTCCGTGGACAAGAGCAGCCGGTTGAATGCGGATCCGACCTTCTGTTCCTGCGTGCTGTTCGGAAGCAGATCGCCGGCGAGCTGCTCACGTGTGAACTGGTCGAATGGCTTGTTCTCGTTGAATGATTTGATCACGTAATCACGGTAGGGCCAGATGTTTCGCGGATTGTCCGAGTGATAACCGATCGTGTCTGCGAAACGAACTACGTCCAGCCAACCGATCGCCATGCGTTCGCCATAATGCGTTGAAGCCAGCAGCCGCTCGATCAGCTTCTTGTTAGCGTCCGGCGAAGTGTCGCGCTCGAAAGCTTCGACTTCTTCCGGTTTCGGCGGCAATCCCACAATATCGAAATGAAGTCTTCGCGCCAGCGTCCGCCGGTCCGCTTCAGGTGACGGCTTCAATCCGAGCTCACCGAGGCGTTTCTCCACCAGCGTGTCGATGGCATTCGTGTCGGCATCTGGTTTCACCAGTGGTGTGTAAGACCAATGACTGCGGTACTCCGCGCCTTCACTTATCCAGCGCTTGAGCAGACTCTTCTGTTCCTCGGTGAGTTTCTTGTGCGACTCCTCCGGCGGCATCAGATCATCGGCGTTCTTCGTGAAGATACGGGTGATCAGTTCACTCTCGTCCGGTTTGCCCGGAACAAACGCCTTCTTCTGGATGGCCTCCTCCCGGACATCGAGCCGGAGCTTGCCTTTGCGCTTGTTCGAATCCGGGCCGTGGCAGAAGAAGCAATTGTCGGACAGGATCGGTTGAATATCGCGGTTGAAATCCACTTTTTGCGCTGCGGACGCGACCCCGCAGAAAAGCACGCCGGACGCCGCTGCGAGTGAGAGCAACGCGCAAAGCCGACTGAAAAGCCTGGGCACTTGTTTGAAACAATTCATAAGCAAGATCAGTTTCGACCCGGTCACCTGGACAGGTATTCACCGCCAGGCGCCCACGGGTTGGACTGAAACTAACAGCAAGATCGCCCGTGGCAATGTTGTGTGTCGGACTGTTGCAACCGCGCGCCTTTAACAACTGGTGGCTGGATTCAGCAATTACCGAAAGTGGTTCGAACGGCGCAAGACCAGGAAGGATAAAAAGTCGTTCCCAAATCCACGCATACCACGAGCCTTTTCAATTTCGCGACTCCAAGGGCGAAAAGAAATCATCACCCCGACAAGAGAAGCCGGACTCCACCTCGTTCATTGCTGGCTCCCGGCCTGACGCCGCCCCTCATCCAGATCAATGAATTCAAACATCGTCTGCACCGTGCCTGGCGGCAGGCCGATCTCGCCAAGACGCTCGTTCAATCGCTGCATGCCGGCATCGCGCCAGCCGCGTTTCGTCATGAACGCATTCCACACCTCGATCTCCTGCTCATCCGGCTGCCGACCATGCTGGAGCCCCCACGCGAGCAACTCCGCATCGCTCTTGTCGCCTTTGAGCGTTTCCGCTTCGAGCGCCGCGTAGTCAATTTTGAGGAACTGGCAGCAGCGCCAGTCGAAACTGCCCTTCATGGTGGTGCCGCGCGCCGCCTGCCAGCCATCCGGCAACTTCCCCGCCGCGGCGAGCCGGATCTTGTCCAGCATGCGCCCAAAATAAACAATCCCATTCACCTGATCGAAAGGACTGCGAAGTTCGGGAATGATTGTCGGATATGATTGCGCCATGACGCAGGAAAACATTTTCCACGCTCATCAGCAAGCAACGATGGGGATGAAGTGACAACACCAGCTTCAAGATGTTTGAGGCGGGAAATCGCGAACCCGGAGAACGACCAGTCGTTGACATGGATTGTGTTTCAACGAGGAATCCTTCACCGTGTTGACACATGAGCAAACCTGCCTCCAGTTGTGCGAGATGAATCAAGTGATGGAACTCCCTGAGCGCTACGGATGCGTAACATGCGGTCACGAGTGGGAACGTGCCGCCCCGCCGGAACCGCCCGATGGGCCGCGCGTGCTCAAACACACCAAAGGCAACTGCGACATCTTGATCAATGACCCGAAACTTGGCGTCTCACCGGCGCTCAAAAGCCGCTCAAAATCGAAGCCGATTCGACTCGGAAATGGCGACCAAGAAATCTCCCTCAAAATGGGTGGCATCGCCATTGGTTTGAAGGCTCGTTTCATGAGGAAAGCCTGAGCCAGAACTGCCTCCTTGCCTCCCGCCCTTCCAGACTACTACGCCACGCTAGGCCTTGATCGGCGCAGCACCGACGCGCAGATTCGCGCTGCGTATCGTCTGCTCGCCAAGGAACAGCACCCTGACGTGAACGGCAACTCACCCACATCCGTGGCGCAAGCTCAGGCTCTCAATGCCGCGTATGAGATATTGAGCGACCCGGCGCGACGCCGCCTTTACGACCACGAACTCGCCGCACGGCAAAAGTCCGCCTCGCGCACCGGCAGAACCGGAAGGCCGATACTGAACATCACCAAGGAAGTTCATCTGCGCATCGAGGAATTCCTACGCGGCACCCGGCTGGAAATCCGCGTGAACGAACCGGCCAATCCCGCCGGCCCGGAGGTTTACGAACTCGTCATGCCGGCGGACACCGCGCCCGGCACCCGCTTCCGCTTGCCCCGCAGCGGTGGCTCCGGCGGATTTATCCTGGTGCGCGTCAAAGCGCGCCCTGATTTCCGATTCAAGGTGCGCGGCTCGGATTTGCGCTGCGATCTGAAGATCAACTTCCAACGCGCCGGGCAAGGCGGCGCTGAATCCTTGCGCGGTGCAACGGGCAACTTCCTGCGGGTCCAGATTCCGCCGAAGGTGGCGCGTGGCGAAATCATCCGCCTCCTCGGCGAAGGTTTGCCCAAGTCGCGCGGCGGACGTGGCGACTTACTAGTCCGCATCCTCTACACCCCGCAGGTGCAAATCCGCCGGACTCCACACCGCTATTAGCCTGTTTCGTGAAACAGGCGTTATCTATTGCGTGGAGCCAAGTCAAAAGCGACCGGGCGCTTCCTGATTCTGAAAGTTTGATTCAACCTTTTGGATGCCACTCCATGCCGGCGAGTTCCTTCGGGAGTTGAGTGGGATCGACTGGATAAAATTGGGAGAGGTCAACTTTCGACTTTGAGCCCTGGAGAAATTCCAGTTCCTCCGGCGCGCCGATGATGAGCCAGAGCACCTCGGCGTCAGTGTCGTTGAACACCTGGCGCAACTGGTCCGGGCCGACCAGCACGCCGCCGTAGCGCGGCACGGTCAAGGTCTCGTCGCCCACGCGCAGGCGGCCCGTGCCTTCGAGTACGAAATAAAATTCTTCCGCGCGGAGGTGCTTGTGCAGCGTGTTCGCGCTCTTGGGCGGCAACCGCCAGAGCCGCGCACCCATGTTCTCGCTCCCGGTGCGCTCCAGATAATCCGCGTTCGGGATCTTCATCAGACTGGACGGCCGCCAATGCAGGTCGTTGGGCGTGATGAGCGTGTAGCCTTGGATGGGTTTCATAAGTTTGCTGGCGACCGACTCGCCGCCAAAGTAAACCAACATGCGCATCATCTCACAAGTCGGGGCAACTGAATCCCCGGAGCGCGGGTCTGTGACCCGCAGCAGCTTCGCAGACAGCATGCACATGAAATGGATTGAAGCGGCTTGAAGTTGGGATGCTGCTGCGGCTCGCAGAGCCGCGCTCCGTTAAAGACGCAGCAAGCCGTATTGATCCCGGCATCGAGCGCTACTCCACGGCCAATCCTTCGGATCGATCACCAGCTTCGCCTTCGTCGGATTGTTCTAAATGTAGTGAACCGTTTGGAGCTCGTGTTCCGCATCCCGCATGAACACATCGAAATAATCCTCCGCCCATAATGCGCCCCGTTTTCCAAGCAGCTTGTTCGCGAGCCTCCCAGTGTGCTTTTTCCAAGCGCCCACAATCTCCACCATCGAGACCGCTCCCACTTTGAACAAAACGTGGACGTGATCCGGCATGATTACCCAGGCGCGCAATTCGTAGCGCGTCGGAGCACCCGGAACGCGGCTCTGTGAGCCGCAGCACTCCCCTGAAAACTGCCGGAAATTATCCTCAACCAACTTGGCAATTTCCGGACGTCGCAAATGACAATCGCCTCGTCCCTTGTCGAGATACGATTCGATCAACTTCCGCTGCTCTCGGTCATCCTCAAGCTTGGCGAAATGCTCCCACTCGGAGCGCAGCGATTCGGGAAAGCTGTCCGCGAGATGAAAGGTGACGAACTGCGTCAGGCCCGGTTCATCGCGGTGCGGCAAATAACCACGCTCATTCCAACCGCGAAAACATTGCTTGAGGTTTTCAATCTTTGGCGATGACGACCAACGACGCTTGACCTCGACCAAATCGCGCATGCCGGGATTGTGCGGTGGCCCGGGACGACGCGGTTTCGATGACTGGCTCACGAGGGATATTGAAACGAAGTTGGAACGCCTTCGCAAGCCGCCGGAATGATGGAGCGCGGGTCTGTGACCCGCAGCAACTTCGCCGTTCAGAAAGCGTAGGAATGAATTGAGACGTGGTGAAGTTCGGACGTTACTGCGGCTCACAGAGCCGCGCTCCGGGAACGCGGCGGACCGCGCCTCTGTGAGGCGCAGCGGCTTCGTCATCACGTGGAATTGGTCAAAGCGTATTTGTAACGGAGCGCGGGTCTGTGACCCGCAGCAGCTTCGCGGGTCAGAACGCGCGTGGAATGAACTGAAGCGCCTTGAAGTTCGGACGTTGCTGCGGCTCGCGGAGCCGCGCTCCGGGAATGCAACGGACCGCGCCTCTGTGAGGCGCAGCGCAAACTTAAACTCTCAGCCAACCACGAAATCCCCGGCCGCTGTAGTATGAGTCCGCACCGTTGTGACCGATGAAGACGCGGCCGTAACGACGATCACCATAAATCGCGCCGCCGAGCTTGCGGATCTCCGCCGGCGTCCGCAGCCAGCTCGACGACTTCAGATCGACCCCCCCCAGTTTCTGGAGCTCGAAATATTGTTCCTCCGTCAGCAGCTCGATGCCCATGGCTGCAGCCATGTCCAGGGCGGTGGTTTTCGGGCGATGTTCCTTGCGCGATTCCAGCCCTTCGCGGTCGTAACAAACACTGGTGCGGCCTTGGGGAGTTTCCGCGGAACAATCAAAGAAGACGTATTCGCCCGACTTTACGCCCACCACATCCGGTTCGCCGCCGGTACGTTCCATTTCCTGGAGCGACCACAATTTTTCCGCATGGGCTTCCAGCCGGCCTTGCACCTTTGCCCAATCCAGACCTTTATTGCGGTTCAGGTTGCGCTCAAACCGGTCTTTCAACGCGGTAAGCAGTTCTTCCCGTTGTTTGGGAGACAACTTCGTTTTAGTTCCGGTGCTGTTCTTCATGGGTCGGACGGTCGGCATCGTAAAACGAATCCCAACGGGATTCAATCATTCAGCCCAGGGTTGGAGCGAAGCGACTACCCTGGGTCAACAATCAAACAAATTTCACCTACCCTGAAAGGGTTGAATCAAACCGCCGCATCCTGCATCATTCCGTCGTGCCGCAATCGCTCGCCAAAATCCTCGTGCACACGGTCTTCTCCACCAAAGACCGGCGGCCATTCCTTCGCGACAAACCGTTGCGCGATGAATTGCACCGTTACCTCGGCGGCATCCTCATCAATCTCGAATGCCAACCCGTCATTGTTGACGGAGTGGAAGATCATGTGCATCTGCTCTGCGCGTTGTCGCGCACCTGCGACGCCGCGACGATGGTCAAGGAGGTCAAACACGGTTCGTCGTTGTGGCTGAAAACCAAATCGCCCGACCTCGCGGATTTCGCATGGCAAAATGGTTATGGGATTTTCTCGATTGGGTTTTCACAGATCGAATCGGTGCGCGATTACATCTCCGGGCAGGAGGAACATCATCGCAAGGTTTCGTTTCAGGATGAATTCCAGCAATTGTTGCGGCGTTACGAAATTGAATTCGACGAACGGTATGTGTGGGATTGATTCAACCCTTTCAGGGTTGATGCAATTGGTGGGACGGTGACCCAGGGTAGTCCCGCGTTGCGGGCCAACCCTGGGCTGAATGATGGAATCCCGTTGGGATTCCCGAAGGCAGAGAACCAACCGACTATTCAGCCGGATTCTTCTTCAAAAACTCCTCGCGTAAACCCGTCTGGAATTGTTGCCGCACCATCTGGTGTTGAGATTTTTCCCTTCGGCAAATAGATCGACGACGGTCCGAAGATATACTCGTAGTTTTGCACTACGACGTTTTCCAACTCCTCCTCTGACTCAAAAGGAGCTTGAACGAAGCGCGTTGAGGAAGCGATTAGCATGTCGCGATAATACCATGACTCACGCCTTCGCGTAAACCTCCGCGCCCTTTTCCACGAACTCCTTTGCTTTTCCTCCATCCCCTTCTTCAGCGCCTCTTCCTCAGCGAGGCCAAGCCGCTGCGCGGAGTTTCAAGTTTCAAGTTTCAAGTTTCAAGCGGGTTTTGTCTTAACCTCCGGCCAGAGTTGACAGCGATTCACCGTAAAGACGCTCGAAGAGGCGGCGCTTGCGTTCGGTTTTCGGAAAGGTTGGCGGGCAGCGAGGCCAGCACCATGCGCCGCGCGGCGTCGAACATCTGCACGCCCATGTGGAAACGTTCCGCCCCGGACAACGCAATCAGCCGGGGGCGCACCATCTCGGCGATTTCGGGGGAGGTTTCTCCACCAGTTTGCCTTGATGCCAGACAATGACAGGCAGGCCGAGGGCGCGGTTCTGGGTTCTGAGATTGTGCGCGGCGCGGCGCTGGGCGCGTTCAGCGCGCAACACAAAGGCAGGGGCTTTGGCAGATTTGCGGGCTTTCATTTCGCGCAAGAATGAGCCGGGGTGGTCTTGGCTGTGCGGCGTGGAAACGTTTTTGCCAGCCGGATGAGCTGTCCGACTTTCCGGATTTTTTCCGCGAACGGTTCGCGAGAGAGTTTTTGCCGCATCTCCAGTTTCATATCGTTGGCAGCTTCAGGTTATGCCGTTGCAGGATGTTTTCTAACCGCGTTTTGTCGAGGTCGGCCTGCTGGAGCATTTGTTCGATGCGTGCTTTGTCCTTTGCCCGTCCAACGCTGGCAGCAATGGCCACGATGTGTTCGGCGCGGAAGACTTTCGCGGGCACACCTTCATAATCAATTCGTTCGGCTTCGCGCACGGCTTCCTCGGTCAATCCGTGGGCGGCGAGGAATTGCACGGGGAATCCGCGCACCAGCAGATGTTCGCGCTCGACCTGCCAGCCTTGCGCTTGCAGATGCGCGTAGATGGCGAGGATGCCAGCGGTCAATTCTTTGTCAGTCAGAATGAAGAAAATGTCTGCGTCGTAGGTGGTAAACGGCTCGACGTAATAAATCGCCGCCAATGCACCACCGAGCGCCCAGTCCTCAATCAACTTTGCGGCGGCCAATCCATTCGCCGCGCGCAGCACGTCGGCCAGCGGCAGATTGGCGGATGGCTCGTTGATCGGCATGGCAAAGGTTTAACAGATTCACACCTGCGCGTAAATCCGGCATGGTCTCAATTTTTCTGCGGATCGGTTAGTCCGCCGGTAAGGTGGAAGCGCGCAACGTCTCCTTCACCGCGAACGCCCGGAATCAACATCATCATGCCCGTGTCGCTCTCTTTAAAATAAAAGAACAGCACGATGCGCCCGTCCACCAGCGCTTTGCCGTGGATGAACCGGTGCGTGCGCAAGTTCGACACCAACGCGCCCTCCAATTCCACCCGCCGTCCGATGGCCTTGGAAGCCACGTGCCCCAACACCGCGACCAGATGAGGCAAGGAGTCTACATCCGACGCCTTCACGAACGCTTGATCTCCAGCGAACTCCTCCAGAAAATAATGCACCGCCTTTTCGTAATCCGTCGGATGCAACATCCGCTCGCGCAACGCGGCGAGGTGATGCGGAAAATTTTGTGAGGCGGAGTTCATGGGAAAA
This sequence comes from Pedosphaera sp., assembly GCA_009695275.1. Lineage (GTDB taxonomy): Bacteria > Verrucomicrobiota > Verrucomicrobiia > Limisphaerales > F1-12-MAGs170 > F1-120-MAGs170. Next base: position 12,531 of record SIBF01000178.1, read on the forward strand.
ATTCAAAACTTGAGCCACCCACGAAAACCTCTGACAGCATAGTAAGACTGCGCGCCGTTGTGACCCACGAAGACGCGGCCGTAGCGGCGATCACAATAGAGCGCGCCGCCGAGTTCGCGGATCTCCGCCGGCGTCCGCAGCCAGCTCGACGACTTCGTGTCGAACTCGCCCAGCTTTTGCAGCGCGAAATATTCCTCCTCCGTCAACACCTCCTCGCCCATGTCCGCCGCCGCATCCATGACGCAGTTTTTGGGTTTGTGTTCCTTGCGCGATTCCAGTCCTTCCCGGTCGTAACAAACACTGGTGCGACCTTTGGGCGTTTCCGCAGAACAATCAAAGAAGACGTATTCGCCCGGCTTTTTATCCTGACCCACCACATCCGGTTCGCCGCCGGTGCGTTCCATTTTTTGGAGCGACGACAATTTTTCCGCATTGGCTTCCAGCCGGGCCTGCACCTTGGCCCACTCCAGACCTTTATGGCGGTTCAGGTTTTTCTCAAACCGGTCTTTCAACGCGCCGAGCAGTTCTTCCCGTTGTTTTGGGGACAACTCATTTTTAGGTTCTTGGAAGTTTAGCGTTGGGATTTTCATTGGGGAACGGGGTAGAGGTTGAGGCCGCCGAGATGGAAGAAGATGTCGGTCTTGAATCGTTCCGGGTTACGATACCCATAGGCTTTTTTCACCAGGCTTTGAATCTTGTTGT
>SIBF01000179.1 GCA_009695275.1 Pedosphaera sp.
CGCAAGGTCAAACCGAAGACCAAGTGCAATACCCGAAGCTTTCGTCAGCACTTCCTTTCCGCAAGGGGCGGCCGCGAGCGTCTTTATGCACTCCTCTTTGCCAAAAACCCCACCGTCTTGGACTTACACATTTGAAAAGACGCGTCGTATCAACAAAGCGCCATTCCAAGTATTCTCTTGCAATTGCCATGTACAGATTGATCTCCTATCGAACTTTTGCGTTACCTTAAAGTTTCATCCCTTCTCTCCCGGTTCCAGTTCTTCGTGGCGTGCCTGGGTTGCACCGCAATGCGCGGCCTGTTTGGATGGCGATCTTGGCCAGATTGATCAAGGTGCAGGAGCGGTGACCGTTAATTTCGTTGAGGGCGAATTTCTGCCGCGTCTTGACCGCTTTCACGAAATCAGTGGCTTGCTGTGCCAGCTCTTGAGGGACCAAAAAGAGCGGTCGAACCGCAGATGGGCACGGATACACGCAGATGGGGAAGGGGTTCCGGCTTTGATCGGCTTACTTGCAAGGTGAACGGCACGACATGACTCATCCCTCGGCGGAGCAAAAGTTCATCTGCGTTGATCTGCGGTTAGGATAAACGATTCCCGCGGCTACAGCCGCTCGACGAAGGATCGGTCCGGGAGTTCACCGCTCTTCAATTCTGAGCCGCACGAAAGTTGTTGAAGGCGAGTTCCGCAAGTCGAATTTCCATTGTTGCCATAACAAGCCGTCTTCTGAGACGCCTTGTTGTGCAAGCGTGATGTCAGCGTTTTCAGTGAGGGGTTTCCACGTCATCAGGTCCGTTGAGATTTCAGCGGTCACGCGGGCTTCCTGAGCGGGGAGCCAGGAAGTCAGCGTGACCGTCGCCCAGCCATCATTCAGAGAGACGGTCGGTGCTGCCAGTGCGTTGACGCCAGCCAGCGCGTAGTGGGCAAAGTTCACAATTCCATCACCGTTCTTGTCTCCCGTGCGAAGCGCGCCATGAAAGACCTGGCTGAACGACGCTCCTGGCTCGCCCGTGCCCGGGGTCCCACCGATGGTGAAACTGGGCCGCCAGTTCGCCGGGTCGTTTGGATCAAGTCCTTGGGCTTCCTGTCGAGCGTTCAGACTGTGGCCGCCGCCATCTGCCAGGCGCGTCCATGTTTTGCTGAACGTGAGATCGAAGATAGTTTCAGAACCGTCCGCAGTGACGAAGATCAGGCGCTCGCCATCATTATTGAGTCGGTCACGGTAAATGCCGCCTGCGACACGATCCCAACCGAAGCGGCGATGAAAGGCGTGCTCGCTCGCCACCAGGACCAGCCGTTTTCCCGGTGCAAGAATCGCATCGCGCCAGGGTGAAAATTCAAAATCGACACCTCGAGTGAATCGCGCGCCACGGAGATTCACGGCAGCTACGGTGGAGACATTCGCCAGTTCGAGAAACTCAGAGTCGTCATCGCCGTCAGGGTTGAAAAAAATCTCCGAGACGATCACCGAGTTTATTGGCACGGGTTTGGAACCGACTTGGAAGAATGTTTCATTGAGCGCAGACCATGTGCCGTCAGCGGCCCGTGCACGGGCTTTGATCAAAGAGTTTTGAGTCAGTCTATCCGGCACTGCGTAGAGCCGCGCCGTGGTGGAAGCGACTCCGCCCGGCGAGCGGGGATCGGAGCCATCGATGGTGAAGAAAATTGCACTCCCTGAAGCGGTCATGCTGACGGCGAGGCTTCCGGCCTCCCCGCTGGTGGCCGTGCATACCGGAGCATCAACGGTCGGATAGAAACCAGCGGCACGGAGCTGCGTGAGATATGTCGCGGTCCGAGTTGGCAACCATTGAGCGCGGCAAACCTGCACCGCTCCCGTCCAACTGGCAGGGGAACGATAACCCCAACGGGCGCTTTCGAGCAGATGCGGGCGTCCAAATGCGCCTGCCAGTTCGTCAAGCCGAGCGTGATTTCTCGCGGGTGTCAGCGCGCCGTCTCCGAAGAGATGCTTGTGGATGCGATCCGCGACGAGCAGGCGGTAATCCGGGCCGCCGTGAAGATGGAGCATGGAGAAGAGGCTGGCAGGTCCGTCACCGGGGGCGCGGTTGGGTGTTGTGACGGAGTGCGCGGTATTGTTTTGGTTGCCATCCCAGGCGGCCACCCGGTTGTTGGCGTTTACGGAAAGCCAGCCATCGGCGTCGTTCAAGAGAAAGCGAAATCCCGAGCCGGCTTCGATCGGCCCCACGCAGCGCCACTCGTCCTCCGCGTTGCCAAACATCCAGGTGACCATGTAGTCGATGTAATTGACCAGATCGAGGTATGGACGGATAGCGATGGGATCCGCACGAAGGTTGAGCACGCGTTGCCACGCAGAGCCGTCTCCGTCGTAGGGTGTGGCGGGAGCTGCCCATCCGCCCACGTTGTAATTGCCGTTGATCGCTTCGTAATCGGATTTCTGTCCGCCGAGATACCCGGAGTGCATGGCTGCATTCCAGCGCTCGCGCAAATGATAGACACCCCGGTAGCTGCCGTTGAGCAGGACGTGGACGAATCGACCGTGTGGCGCGATGTGTCCCATCTCCAGCATCACGGAGTCCGTGAACGGATTGGACAGGTAAAATCCGCGCTCGGTCATGTCGTGCGAGCCACTGCGCAACTCGATCGCGTCAAACTCGGTTGCCGCGCGCAGCCCGCGATTGTGACCGTCAAAAAGGGGGTGCTTCAACTTCGGGTCTCCGTAGGCTCCGCGAAACGCGACACGGAAGCTCTCCTTGGCAAAGCCGGTGAACGCCCCGCCAAAGTAAGTCGCGCCGCCGTTGGCCTGCGCTTCGTGGCCGGTGAACGGATCGAGAAACTCGAAAGACACTTCCGTCTCGGAACTGTCGTTGATCAGCGCAGTGTCCGGCAGGACCAGCGAGACGGTTGGAATATCGGTGAACGCCGGACGAAGCTGTGAGCGGAATACAGGATCGTTGCGAATGGCGGCATTGAGCACGCTGCTGTTCACCACGTCGTCAGGAAAAATGTAGGAGTGAGTGGCGATCATCGACGGCACCAAGCCATCGCGAAACGCCGCAGCCCTCACGGTCGTCGTGCTTTTCACGAGGATGGGGCCGGTGTAAACGCTGCCGGTGATGGCGGTGGGATTGGTGCCGTTTGTAGTGAAGCGGATCATCGCTCCCGGCGTTTCACACGTGAGAAGCAGGGTTTGCGTGTTGGTGTAAAAACCGCGGTGAACGCTGAAAACCGTGTCCGCCACGAAACCCGTGTAGCTCGACACGCCGTTGGGAGCGCCTGGTGTGGGTGGACGAAAGTAACGTTCCACTCCGGCGTCATCCAGGCCATGGCTCACGCCGTCGCGCTGCGGTGGAAAACGCGTCATGGCCGGGTAGTTCTGTGGGAACTGGCTCAAGACTGTGACGCTGTCGGGAGCGATCAACCCTAGATATTCACCACCTTTGGAGATCTGGAAGTTTGTGTGTAACTCCCAGCCTGCTGCGTCGCGGTTCTTTCCAGAGGCGAACACCACGAGAAAGCCACCCGGCGGAATCATCACGTCAGGAAAAGTCCATTTGGCTTTCGCAACAGGATCATCAGTGAGATGAAAGCCACGTAGATTTAGGGAGAACGTGTTTGGATTGTGCAGTTCGATCCAATCCGGCGCGTCACCATCCTCGTCTTCAAGCGTACTGCTGTTCTCAGCCACGAACTCCGTGATGCGCGGCGGGAGTGCTGGCGCGTCCACGGCGATGCTGATGGTTTCAGAGGTCGAGCCTCCCTCGTTGGTGGCGGTGAGCGTGTAAACGGTGGCCGCCACCGGCGTCACAATGATCGAGTTGGTTGCGGAAACCGTGCCTGCGCCGGGAGTGATCGCGACGGAGGCCGCGTTTTCCACCCGCCATGAAATCGTGGTCTGCGCGGGAAGGGCAGGGGAGTTCACGGTGGTGATGTTGCCGGCGGTTGCGCCAAAAAATCGGATCACCGGTCCCGGAGCGCGATACACTTCAATCTCGGCAAGCTGCGGGTTGTAGGGCTCATCGCTCAGGTTGATCACACGCACGTAGCGACCTTGGAAAATTCCGACGCCGTTCGTCGCGCGGATTTCGTCCACAGCACCCGATGGCGGAAACGAACCATCGAGACGCAGGTCGCCGGACCAGTTTGTCAGGCTGGGAGCGCCCGCAACCTCAGCCAGAAGTTGCACCCGGTAACGAGTGAACCGCTCCGGACAACAGCCGTCTCCGCGGGCATGCAAAAGCACACGATCCAGAGCGTAGCTGCGGAGCAGATCCACCTGGAAGGTGAATCCCAAGGTTCCTGAGCCGGCCAGCGGGTGTGTGAATGAACCGTAGCTTCCGTCCGTGAGATTGCCTGGGGGAAAACTGCTCCAGGTGGGCGCGCTTGAAGTCACAGGCCGAAAGAGAGCGAGATTGGGAGTGGTGGCGTCCTCGATGAACGCCTGCACTTCGGCGATCTGCGGATTGTAGGCAGCGCCGCTCAGATTCTCGATGCGGAGGTAACGGCCGGAGAACACCCCGCCAGGATCAAGCGCTGCCGTCACGACATCAAGGCCGCTGAAACCCGAGTTTGAACCATTCGCCCGGATCACCGCAGACCACACCGCCGGACCAGCGAGGCCGGTGATCAGATCATGAGGGTGAAGTGAGACGCGATAATTTGTCAGTCGTTCGGGGCAACAATTGACGCGGTTCCGCACAACAATGCTGCTCAGATTGAAGCCCGCAAGCAGATCGATTTCAAATGAGAACTCAAGCGTGCCGCTTTCAGCCAGCGGATGAGTCACTGAGTTTGGATTGCCGTCCGTGAGATTGGGGGCAGGCAATCCGGGCCAGGTGGCTGCCGATGCTTTGACTGGTTTGCCGCGCGCCACGTCTGTCTGGGCGAGCACCGGCAAACAAAAGGCGATGGCAAGCAAAGTGATGAAGTTGCACACCGCGGATGGGCCAAAGCGCGTGGAGAGCGCGATCGAATGATGCCAAGCCGCCAGCCGACAGGTTGTTCTGATCTCGCAGCGAAATGAATTCCGCGCTCCTTTCGCATGGTTTTGCCCTTGCCCCAATCGAGGCGCTTGTGTTGCCAGAGTCTTCTGTTCGTCGGCGCGGAGCATGGAGAATGATTTGCATGATTGATGAGATGCTGCGCTCAAGTAAAGGTTCAGATTTGATGTCGCGGTGTGAGCAAACCAGGACACTTGGGTTCCGCAAGATGCCCTGGCCACGAGCCACTCATCGGAACGCGGACAGGTTCGTCCGCGAGAACCCAATCTTGCCGACTCGCGGACATGGCTGTCCGCGCTCCTATCCATCGTCGGTTCAAGGCCTCGATTCACGTCCAAGTTTTGGAGATGCCTCCTCCCCATAAACCTGAGGATGCAGCACAGAGTTTGGGAGGAAACAGAGAAAGAAGGCAGTTCGAACCTTTGCGTGCTCCAAAACTCCGTCCTCACGTTCCCCGTGCCCTCCCTGAGTTTATGGTCTCAATGCACGATTTCAAGATCGTGGATGCTTTCGATGAATCACCGACTTCAGCACGGAAAATGGGAGGACACAGAGGAAAGCCACGGAGCAGACCTCTGTGTCCTCCAAACCTCTGTGCTCGACGTCTTGTTGCCTGGTGAGAGAGCTGGTTCATGGCTTCGATTTAAGTCGTGGAATTCCATCCATGAAACCACTCGATGGAAAATCGAGCGCTGCCCGGCGTTCCTAAATGTACGACTGCCAAAGAAAAAGCCCGCGGCGACCCTGGCGCCACGGGCTCGTGTTCCCGAATTGAAGCGACCGATGCTGACGGTTACTTCAACTGAATCCAGACGGCGTGTTTGCTGCCGTCTGAAAGGGTGGCTGTCAGCTCGTATGTTCCCATCGTCAGTCCACGTGCTTTGGTATCAACGTTGAAGTGCCATTCGCTGCCAGTCAGCCGGAACTGGTTGCCCGTTGTGGCGGCTTCCATCGCGGTGATGAGGATCGCGGTGTCGGAGTCCGTCTGACTGCTCCGCTTCGTGAGGGTGAGAGTGTGAATGCCCGTGAGCACCGGCGCTCCGGCGCAAGTGGCCGAGAATTTCACGGGAATGGTGCTGCCCAGTTTGTACGTCCGAAGGGGATCGGCGAAGCTGCCTCCCGTGGCGTCTGCTCCGCCAATGGGTGAGTTGAAGCCTTGGAACGTCATGGGTAACACCACCACGGTTTGATACTGGGGGGAACTCACATTGTCGTTGGCGTCGGTGTAGGTCCATTGAACGGTGTAGGTACCTGGCGCGGTGTACACCAGCGGATCGCCCGTCTTTCCTTTCACCGGACCTGTGACGTCGTCTTGGGCTGTCGGCGTCGGCACCGTTGCGGAGCATTGGCCGGTGATCGTCGTCAAGGTTGGCGGCTCTGGCGGCGTGTGGTCGCCGGCCACCGCCGGTGTGCTCGAAGCGAAGACTGTTCCGCCCAGACCGGTGATAAGCGGCGTGCTCGTGTTATCGAACACAACGGTGAAACGTCCGCCGGAAACGGTGCCGTCCAGATTGTCCGTCATGTCTTTGACCGGCGCACTGTTGCCGCTGCTGATGACTGGCACCCAATCCGTGTTGTTGAAATACAGCAGCACGCGCGAGGCTTCGTCCAAGACAGTTGTAGGATAATAGAAATTCGCCGTCATCGAGGCGGTGAGCGGGACATTGCCGGCAACTTGAAGATCCACAAAACCACCGCCGGTGTCGAAGAGCGTGCCGGCGTTGGGATTGGTCGAGTACGTGGCCGCAGTGACCGTGATGGGTTCGGTGCCACCGATGTTTTCGAGAGTCGCGCTGACGCCCGCGCTTGTTGCGGGAGGCTGACCATTAACTTCGACGGGCGCAGTGGTGACTGCCACCGTCCCGCCGGCGGGAACTACGCCGCTGTCCACTTCCTGCACCGCCGCGCTGCCGACCGTGAAACTCAGCGCGTTCGATACTTTGAGGTCCGGATTCCGCACCGTGACGAGGGCCGTCCTGATGTCGGCACTCGATGTGATGAGTGCGGCTGGCACGCTTGCTTGAAGTTGTCTCGGCGTGACGTTGCTCGGGGTAAGTTCCGTTTCCGTGCCGCCCGCGTTCCAGACGACCACAGCTCCACTGAGGAATCCGTTGCCATGGACCGTGAGCGTGAAGTCAGTTCCGCCCGAGACGACCGCCGCGGGTTGGAGCGCTGAGAGGGCCATCGGCAGGCGCACGGTCAGAGCTGAGCCGGGGATGGGATCCGACCCCTTCGAAGGCACTGAATCGCCGTCTTTCTGCCAGGTGACGGAGACTTGATCGCCGCCGCGGCCCTCTTTCTGGAGCGCTTCCACATAGTAACTGCGGCTTGCGAGCAACGCGATGGCGGAGGAAATGTTGGAGGCTGGCGTGCCACGCGAGGATTGATTCGAGCCGTTGATCCATTGGCGGAATCCATTCCACTGCGGTTCGGAGGCGATAAGGACTTTATGCGCCGGATCTTCGTCGGTGCTCAACCAAAGCTCCGAGTTATCGTCGCCAGCGATGTAGAAGGTATAATTGCCATCGGTAGGCGGCGTGAGCAGGCCGGAGAGCCGGACGCCGTAATCGTCTCCGAGATTGGCGGACTCAAACTGAGTGACCGAATCGACAGTGTCCGGCGAGTTTGGGAATTTAGGCAAGGCGGCCACCAGATCAGCAATGCTTCCGCCGGGAATGTCACGATACACTTCACGCAGCAGTCTTCCGCTGGAGTCTTCATCGTCAAGGATCTCAATCGTAGCGCTTCCCGTTAGTGTGGTGTAATTCGCCGAAGCGTTCAGTGTGAGTATCACAGTCTCGATACCCTCCACCAAGGCGTCATCGATGGGTTTCACAGCTATGATCGCACTGGACTGGCCAGCAGGAATGGTGACTTGCCCTATGGGAACGGTGTTTGCCGGCGTGATCGGGAGGTAATCGGTTCCCATCGTCGCGGTGCCACCCACTGTGTAGCTGACGGTGAGCGGAGCCGATGTTGAACCCGTCCGCGATATGGTGAAGTAGGCGTCGTTGCCACCCAGTTCCATCGCGAAGTTGTCCGTGGCGACGACCGACACGGATGGGAGGGCAAGCGTGAATGGCTCGCTTTCCAGCGAGCCGCCGGGCCCGGTCACCACGACAGTGTAGCTGCCAAGGTCGGAGGGTTGCACATTGGCGAGGTTGAGCGTGTTGCTGGTCTGCCCAGGCAAATCCGCTCCGTTCTTTCGCCATTGATACGTCAATGGTCCGCTGCCGGTAGCGGCGATGGTGAAGGTGGTTGACTCGCCGATGAAGGCAGTTTGCTCGCCCGATTGCGCTGTGATGTCGGGATCGGCATCGGCGGGGATGAGGGCCAGGTAATTGAAGTCCAGATTGCCAGGCAGCATTGTCCAGCGCAGCGTGCGCATGCCGCTCAAATGGATGCGCGCGAGGTTGCCCGCGGGTGTCTTCAGCGGCACGAAAGTGAACGTGTCCGAACCGCCGGTCGTCGGAGCGTCGAAGGTGCCGAGTTTGGTGGTGGTCTGCGTTGAAGTCGTCGCGCCGCTGGTGACTTCATCCAGTTGTGTGTGCATATCCGCGCCGCCGGAGGCGAGACGGGCATAGACATTGTAAACGCCTGAGGCGCCGAAATTGCGGGTGTAATTAAACCAGTCACCCGAGCCATTCCACCCGACCTTGAAGTTCGTGGTGATATCGAACGAGCCCCGGCTGATGTCTCCACTGCCGGTCATGCCCACGTTTGGACTTTCCCCGGCCCGGTAATTGTTCGAGTCATCCTCTCCGGTGCCAAAGTAGTCGATGCCCTGCACCGCGCCCAGGCCGGCGTAGGCACCACCAGCATACGGCATCGTGTCTGCAGCCACCAAATGCTGCCCACCGCCGACATTCACACCACCGTCGAAATTGAAATCCTCGGCTTCGATGAAGAAAGCACTCGGCGCACTCGAAAACACACCGGCATCGAACACAAATTCACGAAGACCGAGTATGGGTGTCGGGCTATTATCACCAAAGGTGAGACTCACCAAATGATGTGAGAGAGGAACAAACAGACTTGGCGGATTGAACTGTACAGTGGTCAGATTACCGCTCTTGATGATCGCAGGACTTACGAGTGCTCCATCCAGAACCAGTTGAATCGAACTCGGATTCACCGTGGTCATGCCGTCCTCCAGAAGAATAGTGACATGGGAATCCGTCGGAACACCTGCTCCGACAGGTCCGTAAGACCGGACGAACGGGCCGGTGACGGGAATGACCTCGACCAAATCGATCAATGCCGTGTTATCACCACCGCCGGGACTGCTCTTCACGAATGACAGTGTCTGTACCGGATGTTCCGCAAAGAATTTGGCGCTCGTCACCACTCGGTAGGGATTCGCGGCCCCTACGGCCGCGACCGTGTGGGCGTCCACAATCACCAGCCCGTCCATCATCGCCTTCATACCTGGAAGCGCGCCGCAACAGGAGTTGCGCGCATTTTCGCGATACCTCAAGTAATAGGGCGCTGACACAGTGAACCCGCCGATCATCTGGCTCAACGAGCCGTCGCCCTGCATGAACGCCACTTGATTCCCGTCCGGGATCTGTCCGTTGTTGGCAAAAGGATTCTGGCCCGAGACCGGATTAATGCCACTTCCTCCAGCCCAACCCGTAATAGCGCCGTTTCCCCCTCCGGCATAACCGGGCATGATTGTAAATATATCTGCTTCAAAACTTGGATTGATCAGGCTCACCGGGCTTCCGGCCACTCCCCCTACCGTAACGCTCAGAGGACTGCCCACGCAGACACCATCCGGCGTACTCAACACAAACTGGGTCGTACCTGCTGCGACACCTGTTACCGAGACCACTTGCTCCGTCGTGGAACCGGCAGGGAAGTTCAGAGTGATCGCTGCGCCGCTTCCACCTGTCGGCAAGGCGACGGCGGGATTCTGACTGGTGAGCGTGACGGAGACGGCCTGGCTTTGAATCATCCACGGACGCAACTTCACGCGGATGTGATCAGGATTGTTTCCGACGATCAGGAATGGTTGGTGTTGGGATGCTTGGATACAGGGATACGCGGTTACTGAAAGATTATCGAATGCTTCCGTGCGGGTAATGGCGGTATTCCCGGACGCACCGAGAGTAATCCAGTTCCCGAAAAAGCCCGTTGCCTTGACATGTTCTTTTCCAGCGCCATTGCCGAGGCGAACTTCGATGCCGTTAATGTACATCCGGATCGTCGCCGGACTCCCCTGGAAATTTGCGGTCGTGACTTCCAAACGGACGTGAAACTCACCGATGGGAAGGCGTCCATCTGGAAAGCCCGCCCCGGGAAGCTCGTATCGGACAAAGGTTGAGCGATCAACCACGGCGTATCCGTCACGGTTTTGGAAAAAGACACCAAAACCATCGGAGTCGGCGACATACTGATTCGGAGCCGCAGTTCCGATGAGCACCGACGCCCAGTAATCGCCACTGGGAGACACGTCATCGTCAATTCCCGTGTTCAGGTCAAATTCGACGGCGAAATTGCCAGCCTCGGTGAAATTGTGGTTTGGAGAAACATTGGGATAACCATGCGCGGACACTGGTTGAAGCCGGAGTTTACCCGGGGAATCAGGATTATTGATCTGAATCACTCCGGCGGGTGGATTCTGGTCCGTGTAGAGGATCGGACTGACTGTGCCGCCCTGACGCCCCGGTGTGTTGTACTCGAAATTCTTGTCCCATCTGCTGGCGGACACGTTGAAATTGTCCGTGAAGAGCACTTCGCCGACAGCGACCGTAAAACTGATACTGGAGGTTAAGCCTCCCCCATCAGTGACGGTGAGGGTGATCGTAGCCGTCCCCATTTGATTCGGTGCGGGCGTGATCTTCACCGTGCGGCTCGGACCCGATCCACCGAGAGTGATATTGCCCGGCAGATTTGGAACCAGTGTTGGATTTGAAGAAATGCCGGTGACGGTCAGGAGACTTGGAGCTGTTTGAACATCGCCAACGGTGAAGGCAATGTCAGAAGTGGCAACATTGACGGATGTTGATTGTGAGCCGATCGCCGAAATCGTTGGAGCCAGTGGAAGTGATCCATCAAGGGCGAGGTATTGGCCAGGAATCGGTGGAGCTCCATTGACGGGCGCGGGCGTGCCAGGCAATTGCCAGGTCACTCCCGCGTTGTCCCCGCCGCCTCCTTCCTTGTGAAGGATTTCGATGTAATAAACGCCTCCCTCCTGTAGCGGGATTGGCGAGGAAATGTTGGAGGCGGGATTGCCGCGTGCTGCTTGATTGTCGCCCGTGATCCACTGACGGAACCCATTCCACTGCGGCTCCGTTGCGATCTGCACTTTGTTCGCTGGATTGGCGTCCGGACTGAGAAAAAGCTGACTCTGATCATCCGACGAAATGTAGAAAGTGTAGTTGCCGATTGCAGGTGCCAGGAGGTAGCCGCGGATGCGCTGGCCGTAACTGTCTCCAATGCTCGATGGCGCCTCCGCCGCGTTGATGATGGACACGGAATTGGGGGACGCGGGATAATTCGGACTGCTGGTAAGGCTGGCCACATCGCCGCCGGTGACATTCAGAAAGAGTTCACGCCTGAGCCCACCTCCCACGAGGACGGGAGAAGTGATCGAGAACATCTGAAATTCGCCGAACTGCACGCTGTTGGCAGCCGCCCCATCTCGAACGCTCGTAACCAGGACTCGGTAGGTGTTGAAGATGGCCTGGTTGGAAAACCATACAATCGGCCCTTGCGTTACACGCCCGGGGTTCGCCAGCAGTCCGCTCGGTCCGCTGTAAATCTGCGTCCACGTCGCGGCGGCGGCGGCGGTGGTAGGATCGCTGGCGCTGGTCCCTTCGATTGTGATGGTTAAAGGATCGCGCTCGGGACTGTCGTCGGCTGTCGCGAATCGGAATCCACTGGCTGCCGCAGCTCCTGGGATTGTCAGGATCAAGCCTGCGTTCGTCTCGGAGAAGTTCTGGTATTTGGAGCCAGGGTTGCCATCAATCGCTTTGTCCGGTGATTGTGTTCCAGGATAGTTGTTCGCTCCCAGGACGGTCCCGGGAGTAGCAATCGCACTTGTGGCACTGCCCGGCGTCGCCGCAACGCCCACAATCGGCCAACCCGGTGCGATCAACGGGTACCAACTGGCCGAAAGAACAAGGGGGTTGACAGTAAGATTGAAGGTTCGGGTGGTCGTTCTCACGTTGACCCCGCCACCGTCACCCGGATCCGCTACCGAAAACGAAATCATGGTGACACCGGTCTGATTCGCCGCCGGTGTGACGGTGATCGTCCGGTTCGCAAAGATTCCGCCGAAAACGATGTTCGCGGGCGGCACCAGGGCGTTGTTTGAAGAACCAAATGCCACCACTCCGAGACCTCCAGCAGGCGTTTCAACATCTCCAACGGTGAAGGAAAGCGGGCCTGAGACGCCGTTCATCGTGATCGTTTGATTGGAGATGACGGAGATTGAGGGCGCGTCATTCACGCCGTTGACAGTCACCTGAAACGAGCGAGAGGTCGTATTGATTCCCCCTCCGGCGGTGCCTCCATTATCGTTGACGTGGACCGTGATCGTGGCGGGTCCAAACGCGTTCGGGGCTGGCGTGATTTGAAGAGTCGCGGTGGTGTTCGGGCTCGTGTAAGAAACCGTTGGATTGGGAATAAGCCCTGGATTGCTCGATGTCGCCAGAACTGTGAGCGATTGGGGGGGGAGCATCCGTTCCCCAGGTGATTCCCGTAAGCAGGACCGGCTGCGACGTGTCTTCGTTAATGTTTACATCTGCGATCGAATCAATCGTGGGCGCCGTGTTCTGCGCGAGGAGCCGGTCGTTGGGAAAGATACCGAACATCAGAAGAAACAGGAGTCCGACGATGCCAGCCCGGTCGGTTCGACGGAAGAGGTTTTGGATCAGGTTTTGCATAAGTCAATTCGTGTATCGCTATCTTGATTGCTGTAACGCACGTCGATCAATAGTTGTGAACGCGGGTAGGTTTACCACATTTCAAAGCCGGCTGCCTATCACATGAAAGTAGCATGCCTATCCGGTTGTTACCCTCAATGATCGAGGGTATGATGCCTGAACCATGTTCATGGACATTCATCAACGCGACGATCTTCCGTTCCCGCACTCCCTTCCAGATTTCCAGCGACTTTTCCCGAACGACGAAGCCTGCGCATTG
>SIBF01000180.1 GCA_009695275.1 Pedosphaera sp.
TCCCAAAGACTACCTCCCAGCCGCCCACTGGGAGAAGTCCACGCTGCGCAATCGCCACACGTGCCAGTCACCAAAACACCAAATCCGAAGGATTTAAACCAGTCACTGTCTTTTCCGGTTTACCCCGCTTTTTCTGAGGTCTGCGGATGGCTCGATGGTGCGGACCCGTTTCACGCCCTCCGAAGCCGTGGTCGGCTTCAAGGGGGTGGTTCATGGTGGAATTCTCTCCACGATTCTGGATGAGGTCATGGTCTGGGCGTGTGGCGTGCAAACGAAACGATTTGCCTACTGCGCGGAGTTGAATGTCCGGTTCCATTCGCCAGCGAGACCTGGCGCGGAATTGCTGGCCACCGGGAAGCTCGTGGAAAACCGGCGCAACAAAATCTTCAATGCTTCCGGCGAGATCCGATCAGCGGATGATCAACTGCTGGCCGCCGCGACCGGAAAGTACATCCCTATCCCTGAATCAGACGAGGCATCCCTGCTCGCGGAGCTTGAAGAGGGCGGCTCGGAACTCTTCCAACGGATACTGCGGGAATTGCCGGTGCAGCCGCAGTGAAAGATTCCAATGACTGGACGTGCATCGAGGCCATGAACCTGCAATCGGCAGGAGCGCGGACGCCTCGTCCGCGAGTTGGAAAGATCGTTCGCGCGGACAAAGCTGTCCACGCGCCGCCGGCCGGTTCATGGAGAGAGCCTCCACGATATCCAACTCGCGCATTGGGACCACGAACCCAAGGAAGGCACAGAGAACGTGAGCACGGAGTTTTGGAGGCCACGGAGGTTGAGTCTGCCTTCTTTCTCTGTGTCCTCCCGAACTCTGCGCTTCATCCCCAGGATCATGGAAAGGGGGAACCTCCAAAAATTGGACGCGAGTTGAGACCATGAACCTCGGAAGGACGAGTTACACGAATCCCCACTGGAATGGGACGTGGTGGTCAGAGTGGGCCTCGTGTAACTCGGCCCTCCGAGGTGGGGAGGTTCATGGGGAGCGAAGGTACGTCCGGATCAGCCTTGTTTGTTCGCCCGCCAAAGCAGGACGCCTCCCACGAGCTGGAAGAGGAAATTGGGAATCCAAACGATCAGGTGCGGCGCAAGCTCAGGGCGCGTTTCGAGTGACTGGCCAAGGATGATGAAGCTGTAATAGATGAGCACCAGAACGAGTGCCAGCGCGATTCCGGCGCTCGTCTCCCGTCGATGAGCGCGTATGCCAAGCGGTATCCCGAGCAGCGTGAATCCCAGGCTTGCGAAGGAGAACGCCACCTGCCGGTGCAGTTGCACCAGAGCCGGAGTGAGATCCACTCCGCGATCGTTCAACGTGCGGATTTCATCGCGGAGTTGAACGAAGCTCATCTCGCTCAACTTCGGCGGGCGCTGCGATTCTTTCGGCGGAGCGAGATCGATGTCTTCGGGCGGAGAGAACACGTCCGCCCGCACCGATCTCCATTGGTCTTTCGCCGACAACGCGCCGGTATTGTTCGTAACGGCGTTGTTGTCGCCCATTGTAGAGGACTCTCTCGTTTCCAGAATCGCGTTGGTGAGAATGAAGTCAATCTTGCGCGTGGCCTTGTTCAGCTCGTACCGCCCCGACGCCGCGGTGATGCGTTGGATGATTTCTCCATTCTTCAACTTGTAGAAGTGAACATCCTCCAATTGGTCACCGCGGATCTTCCGCGTGTAGATGATGTAACCAGGGATCTCGTCAATGAACCGGTCCTCGGTGAGCAAGTGGTCCATCTTCTCGACGCCGAGATCGTAAAGCAGGCTCTTGTAAGCCACCCGGCAGGCTGGACCGACTTGAAGATTCAACCACGCGCAAAGTCCGCTCACCAGGACGCTCAAGACAAGGATAGGCGTGACCAACGCCACGAGACTGACGCCACTGGCCCGGACCGCCGTGAGTTCCTGATCCGCACTGAAACGTCCGAAGACCAGGAGCGTCGCGGCCAGCATCCCCATGGGGAGCGCAAATACGAGCACGTACGGAATGAGCAGCGCGATCGCCTTCACCACGACAGCCAGCGAGGCCTGATGGTTGACAAGCAGGTCAAAGATTTCCCGCGCGACATTGCCGAGCAGCAGGACGAACGTGAAAACCGCCACAGTCATGCCGAGCGCCAGCAGAACTTGGCGGGTGAGGTACCTGTGAAGCGTTCTCATGCCCGGCAGAAAATTCGAGGGCCAGTCTTTCGCCATACCCCAAAGCGTCAAGTGAAAAGCCGGAGGAGCAAATGCCACGCGCCTGCTCAGGGGGTATTTTCGTCTCGATCTTCCTGATCCCGGCGAGCTATCAATTCAGCAAGTCCGTGAACGTCAGGCGGCGATTGCCGACAGGAGACCAACTTACATGCCCTGGAGCCTCGAAGACCGATTCCGAATTCCCGAGAACAGCGTCGTTCTGGCATTTATCGAAAGCCAGAATCCATCCGCGCATGATGAAGTTGCATCCATGCTGACCTCCTCAGCGCGCGGTCTTCGCGACGTCGGGTGTTACTGTCCTGATCTCCATGCCTACGCCTATGTGGTGCTCCACACGCGCAGCAATCGAATCTTTGGGATTGCCTATGGCATGAGCGCACTCGCTTTTCGTCTGCCAAAGGCCGTGATTACTGAAGCGTTGGCGGACGGAGGTTCCAATTGCGCTGAAATCGGTGGTGACTGGATTTCAGTGACAAAGCATGTGGATGTCTGGTGCAAGCGGGCACACGGTTATGTCGTGTCGGACCACTTCGGAACGGAGCGATGAAGAGTCGTCAACTCGCTATTGTCTCTGAAGCTTGTTGCGTTGCTCGACTCAGAAATCGCATCACGGTGTCTCCGTGCTTGAGGGTGTTTGCTTCGGCCCATTCCGCGGGAAAATCCAGAGTGTCGCGCTTGGTGTGGCCCAGAATGAAAAGCCCCTCCGGATTCAGGAGATGAGGGAGGTTTTCGTTATCGAGCAACTGTTGGGCGAACGATTTAGAGCGGCAGCCGACGTTCTTCTCGCCGTAGGGCGGATCAGCGACGATCAGATCAAACTGCCGTCTCGTGGTGCGCAGTTGAGTGATCGCGGCAAAGGCATCCTGTTCCCTCAGCTCAAACCTGGCTTCGTCGAGGCCGAGATTCGCCAGGTTCAACCGGATCATCCGCACCACTTTCCCTGACTTCTCGACACTCGTTACATGAGTGGCTCCGCGGCTCAGGAACTCGAGCCCGAGCGCGCCTGAACCGGCGAACAACTCCAGCACCCGCGCCTCATTGAACCGGCCACCCAGGCTGTTGAACACGGCCTGTTTCACCCGATCCGGCGTGGGCCGGACATCGTACCCCTTGGGAACCTTCAAAGTGTGTCGCGCTGCCTGGCCGCCGATGATTCTCATGGTTGAAATGTGAGCTGTTCACCGAATTTACTTCTTGGCTTCGCCTGTCGGAATCGCCGTCACACTGAACATCCGCGCCGGCGTGAAATACTTGCGGAACGTATCCCTCACCTGTTCGACGGTGTAGGCCTGATAATCGTCGCGAATCGTTTTCTCCGGACCCAAGCTGCGCTCCCGCAAGTCGAGCTGGCGCAAAATCCCGAACCATCGGCCCGGCTCGCGCAGCTCGGTGTCCAGCGCGTTGGCAATGTGCTTCTTCGCATTGGCGAGCTCTTCGTCCGTCGGCCCTTTTTCCGCGAACTCAGCGAAGATCTTGTTCGCTTCAGCGATGACTTTGTCGGCGTTTTCGGGCGCGCAGGATGCTCCGGTTTGAAACTGACTGCTGTCATCATAGGCCCACGTCGGCGCGTGTTGGGCACCCACGGAATAGACTATCGAGAGATCCTCGCGCAAACGCTGGCGCAGGCGGCTCGTCAATACATTGGCCGCGATGCCCATTGCCCGCGCGTCCTTGGTGTTTCGGCCTTCGGCACCGCCAAATCCAGTCAACGAAACGGCCTGCGGCGTGACGGTAGCAACCTCGACTCTGCGCGAGAGCGGGCCGGCCGGCCTGGGTGACTTGCGCAGCGCCTTGATATGGTCCGCCGTTCGCGGACGTTTTGAAAGTGACCCCACGTAGCGCTCGATCAGCGGCATGACTTTCTCCAGCGGCATGTCACCGACCACGGCAACCTCTATCGGTGCTACCTTGCGCAGTCGATCAAACCACTTCTGTCCGGCTTCGAGCGAGAGCGCTTCGACGGTGGCTTTTGTGGAGGGAATCCGGCGCGCATCGCTGTTGGAGATCAGATGTGCCAATGCTTCCATAGCCTTGTATTGCGGCTGCCGCTGGCTTTGTTCGAGCCGCTGGAGCGACCCGAGCTTCCAATTCTTGAACGCCGCCTCTTCGATCCGCCCATCGATCAACAAAGCGTGGGCGAGCTGCAGGCCCGACTCCAGATCCACCGGCGAGCCCGCCACAGTGATGGCAAAACTGTCGTCCATGCCGGAGGCGGACACGGAAATGTTCTTGCCGGTCATGAAGTCGCGGATCTGTGCTGAAGTGAATTTTGAAGTTGCCGCCTCATCCACCGCGAGTGTCGCCACGTCCGTCACGCCGGAGTTTTGAGGTGTTTCCTCAATCTCTCCACCAGCCAGCGCGATGCTGACCATGATGCTGTCCTTCTTGTAATCCATGAAGCGATGATGAACGCGCACGCCGTTTTCCAGCCAGACGCTCGTGATCGCCAGGTCTTTGTCGGAGGAACTTTCCACGACCTTTCCTGTCGTTGGCAGACTGGTGAGAAGGCTGCTGATGGCTTTTTCCTCTTTCGGTGCCTCGACCTCCCGCGCCCACGCCGCACGGGCTTTCGTCAGAACTTCATCGCGGCTTGGAGTCGTCTCTTTGCCGGACATCGTCAAAACGTGGGCGTAGCTTCCTGGGGTGAAGTTCTTCTTGAACGTGGCATTAACCTCAGCCAGGGAAATCTCGGGCAGCAGCTCCTGGTGAAGAGCGAGCGACTGCTGGGCCGAAAGCACAGGCTCCCGGGCATTGACGGAGTTAATGATCTCGGTGGCGATGTCACGGGCGTTACGCGTGGATTCGGTGCGCACGGAACGTTCCACCGATGAGAGCGTTTCGCTCTTTGCAAGTTTCAATTCGCGATCCGTGAAACCATGATCCCGTCCGCGTTTCACTTCGGCGATCACTTCATCAAGCATCCTGGCCCAATCCTTCGCTTCGCCCGTTGCGCTGGCGCTCACCAATTCGGCATCGTGAAAGAAATCGCTGACCCCTGCCGCCGCGCCGCGATAACTCGCCTTCCCGCTCTTCACCTGGTCGTCGTAACGACGATTGACGATCCAGCTTCCAAGTTCGTCGATGAGTTGTGTCCGGGCCTGTGTCCTGGTTGTGACTGGCGGACGGCCTTCGAGAATGTTCACGATCTGAATCTGGCAGTAAGCCATCTCCGGATCGGTCGCCACCAAGGCCCGATCTGCTGTGAACGGTTTGAACTCCGGGCCCTTCGCCGTGCGGGTCGGACCAGAGGGTTTGAATTCACCAAACCATTTCTTGATCAGCGGAAGAACCGGTTCAGGTGCCGCATCGCCAACGAGCACGATGGTGACGTTCTCCGGGCGGTAGAAGGCGCGATAGTAATCGACGAACTCTTCGCGTGCCGCCTTGCTGATCACCTCGGCTTTGCCGATGGGCAGCCGTTCGGCGAAACGGGAGCCGGCGTAAAGTTCCGGCCAGAGCTTGTCGCGCAATCGTTGTTGGGCTCCCTTTCCGCGACGTTCTTCCTCCAGCACGATGCCGCGTTCCTTGTCGATCTCTGTCGCGGTGAGCAAGGCGCGGAAAACGTAATCGCTCATCACCGTCAACGCCTTCTCGATCTGCTCCAGCTCCGTGTTTGGAGTAAAAAGCAGATAGACCGTTTCATCGAAGCTCGTGTAGGCGTTTAAGTCCGGACCCAACTGCATTCCGATGCTCTCGAAGTAGGTGATCAACTTTCCCGGCGGAAAATTCTCGGTGCCGTTGAATGCCATGTGTTCGAGGAAGTGGGCCAGGCCGCGCTGTGCGTCCGTTTCGTTCAAGGAGCCACTGCGGACGTGCATCTCAAGCGTCATCTTTCCAGGGGGCTGGTTGTGCTGGCGGTAAATCCAGGTGACGCCATTGTCGAGCTTGCCAGAAAGATTGCGCGGTTCGCTCGGCAGCGGCTGCGCCGGTGCGGACATTGGCGCGAGATGGAACGACAGGAAGAGAGCGAGGGAGATGAAGGTTTTTCGAGTCATCGGGGTCATGGTTAGGCAATTCCGTTCAGTTGGTCGTTTCGCGGATAAACTCACGGAAATCCTCAGAAAGGCAAATGGAGAATTTCCTGGTCGCCAAGGAGCCATCCAGTCAGCGCGTTACCCACCTCTGAAGATCTATGCAGGCGCTTTCTTGACTGATATTTTTCGCTCCACTACGGTTCAGGCCATGAAACGATGGTTTATTCAGGTGGTGCTCACCTTGATCTTTCTCGCTGCGCTTCCGTCGCGATGTCCTGCTCCATTGACCTATCGAGCAGGGGAAGGTTGGAGCTATGAGCCAGAAGGGGGCGCCAAATGGACGCGCACACGCGCCAAGGATCAGCTCGAAGTAGCGCAAGAAGCTTTCGACAAGAAGAATTACAGCCTGTCCCTCAAGGCGGCGCGACGTACCGTGCGCGTCTGGCCTTTATCCGATTATGCAGCAGGCGCCCAGTATCTTCTGGCGCGTTCTTACGCGGCCAGAGGAAAGGACGAGAAGGCGTTCAAGGAGTATCAAAAACTGATTGAGAAGTATCCCAAGGTCGAGAATTACGAGGAGGTGGTGCAGCAGCAGTTTATCATTGCCAACCGGTATCTTGGCGGCCAGTGGTTCAAGCTTTGGAATTACATTCCGTTTTTCCCCTCGATGGAGAAGACGACGGTGATGTACGAGAAGATCATCCGCAATGGTCTCTATAGCGAAGTCGCCCCGCAGGCACAGATGAACATCGGTGCCGCCCGAGAGAAGCAATCGGACTATCCGCTCGCGGTCAAAGCCTACGAGAAGGCCGCGGACACCTATCATGATCAGCCGAAGGTTGCGGCGGAAGCGATCTACAAGTCCGGCCTGGCCTACACCAGGCAGGCGAAGAAAGCCGAGTACGACCAGAACTCATCCACGAAAGCGATCGAGACATTCGGTTCGTTTTCCACGTTGTATCCTGAAGATAAGCGCGTGAGTGAAGCGGAGAAGTTGGTTTCCGACTTGAAAACAGAACAGGCCAAGGGCGCCTTCAAGATCGCTCAGTTCTACGAAAAGAAAAAGAAGTGGGACGGAGCCCTTGTTTACTACAACGAAGCCTACCTGAAGGATCCGCAATCCAGTTACGGAAAAGAAGCCAAGCAGCGGATCGACGAACTCCGAAAGCGCACGGCAGAGCAGCCCGCCGCGAAGTAATATGCGAGTTGCCTCGTTGATTGGCGCGGTTCTGCTGGTGGTGAGCCTGGCGGGCTGCGCTGGTTACAAGCTGGGGCCGTCCAATGGAATGGCGGCGGGATCACGCTCGGTCCAGATCAATCTCTTCGAGAACAAGACGTTTGAACCCCGATTGGCGGAAGCCGTCGGAATCGCTCTCCGCCGCACGATGCAACAGGATGGCACCTATCGCCTTGATACAGCGGGATCCGGCGACGTTGTGGTGACCGGTGTGCTCACGAAATACGAACGCCTGAGCCTTTCCTTCCAGCCTCGAGACATTATTTCGACGCGTGATTTTGAGATCCGACTCCACGCTCACGTTACTGCGGTGGATCGCGGCACGGGCAAGACAGTGCTGGATCGCGACGTGGTTGGTCGCACCACGCTGCGGTACAAGGTGGACCTTGCCAGCACGGAGCGTCAGACACTACCCGTCCTGGCAGACGATCTCGCGCGAAACATCACCTCGTTGCTCGCTGACGGTACGTTGTGAGGGACTTGTGAAACTGCCAGCGGATTTGAGGGTACTGGGATCCCAGGCGAGACTGGCCATTCAATCGAGCCGCATACGGATCAAACCTTGGGATTGGCCACGAATAACTGCGAACGCCGTAGGTGCAGGCGCGATGCATCCTTCTCAACCGGAACCAAGCTAATAGCAACGACACAGAGGAGTGTGTTAAGAGATTTTTCACCCATACCAGGCCCTGATCGGACGGCCCGTGTGGAAGAAGAGTTTCGAAGCGGACTTCGGCGTCAAGTTTCTCGGAAGCAAAGCCAATGAAGGCACTGCTTCGCATCGCGGAAACAACGGGTCCGCCTTGGTGGATGGCGATGGGGTGATTCTTCCCGTCGGAAGCACCAACGGAGCGAGCCTCGTGTGCTTTGACAAGCTGACCGGGAAGACGCTCTGGAAGTGCGGGTCTGAGTAGGCCGCCTATTCGTCGCTTGCTCTCGGGACATTCTCTGGAGTGAAACAGGTCCTCCACTTAAACGCGGAGTCATTGGTCGGTGTCGAGCGTGCCACGGGAAAATTGCTCTGGCGTGTTCCGCTCAAGACCAATGCCAAACGCCACGTCGCCATGCCCCTGCCGCTTGACGGGAATCGAGTCGTTGTCTGCTCGCACACCTTCGGGATGCTCTGCCTGAAAATCGCTAGATCGGGAGCGGAATGGAAAGCGACGGAGGACTGGTTGAACAAGGACTTGAAAGTCAATCTGGCCACATCGGTTGCTGTCGGGAACCACCTTTACAGTCATGGCGCAAAGAAGGACTTCGTGTGTGTTGATGCCCGAACAGGTGTTCTTATGTGGTCGGGTGAAGGCTTCGGCAAAGAGTTTTCATCCACGCTCGCCATCGGCGATCGACTCCTTGTGCTCACCGACTCCGGGGAGTTAGCCCTCGTGTCAGGTGATCCATCGGGCTTCAAGGAACGCAGCCGGGTACAGGTTTGCTGCAATACTTGGAGCTTCCCGGATTTTTCGAATGGCCAACTGTTTGTACGTGATCGGCGCGAGCTTTCATGCATCCAACTCTTGGAGCGGTGAGACTTGGACGGAAGACGCGGAGAATTGATCTTGCCGCGTCCGGGCTGATCGCTATAACGATTCCACCGTTGATGGACCAAGTTAATAGAAGAATAGGGCTATCCAGTTGACTCTTGTGGCCTGCAAATTGCCCCAACCGGTGGGGTGTTTAAGGGCAAACTGGCTACCAGCCGTTGCGTCACAAGAGTCAAGTGCATAGGCCTATAGAAGAATTCCTCTTATGTTTAAGTGTGTTTCGCGACTTGGAGTTTTGGCTGCAATCATTGTCACAACATTAACCGTGTCTCTTCCCCTGTCCGCTGCCGAGAAGGAAGCTGCGGCACCAGCGAAGGGTGACGCTGCTCCAGTCGCAGCCTCACTGAAATCCAACCATATTCCATTTCATGGGAAGTTGGGTGCTGTTGATGCCAAGGCCATGACCATAACCATTGACGGCAAAGAAAAGAAGCGCGTAATCCATGTTGCCATGCACGCGAAGATTACCAAAGCCGGCGGAGCGGCGAAACTCGAAGATGCAGTTGTTGGAGAGGAAGTCAGAGGTCAATTGTTGAAAACGGACGGCAAAGAAGAGGCAATTTCGCTCCGGCTTGGCGCGAAGCCCGAAGCAAAGGAAAAGAAAGCAACGCGGAAGAAGGAAAAGAAATAGCCAGATTGACCGGGAGCTGAGGGATCCAGGGGTCCAACATTGCCGGACATTTCAGCGGCGAAACCAACCTCTCATACCTCCTCCTTTGGCATCCGTTTGGCTGGGTACCGCCCTGGCTTGATTTCGGAAATGATCCACGAGTAACTGGCTCCTTGCTGCAGTCAATGCCATGATGAATTCATCATAGCTTTGGAATCTCTCTTTCGGGCTCTTGGCCATTGCGCGTGACAGCGTGTCACTGGTGGGAATCGTAACACTAGGAACAACTCTGTGCGCTGGAGTGAGTGGCGTGTGGATTTGGGCGGCGATCACCTCTTCGATTGTCGGTGCTTCAAAGGGAACATGGCCCGTCAGCGCATGGTAGAGCGTTCCCGCCAGGCTATACATGTCCGACAGGAAATCCTCATGCTCTCTTTTGATTTTTTCCGGTGCTATGTAATAAGGCGTACCCCAAACCGCTTCCTCATCGTTGGTGGACTCGGCGCTTCGGGCCAGCCCGAAATCGATGAGTTTAGGCTCGTTTTCGTTGTTGAAGAGGATGTTCCCCGGTTTGATGTCGCGGTGGAGGAGATTGTGTTTCAAAGCTGCCGCGAGTGCTGAAGAGACCTTGACGCCCACATCCAGGACGTCCAGTTCCGGAACCTGTCGTTCCCTTTCAATGCGAGTGTCCAGACTCCCGCAGTCAGCCAGCTCCATTACGAGGTACCGTTGCCCCTCCAGTTCATCAAAAGTGTAGATGTGAATGATGTTGGTATGGTTGAGTGCCGCACAAGCACGTGCCTCTCGATAAAACGCTTCCATGGCCTGTGAATCCTCGGACAATTCACGTCGCATCAGTTTTACCGCCACGACACGCTGCAAGGTGGTGTCCATAGCGCGATAAACAGTCCCCATTCCTCCGGACGCGATCGGCGCCAATAGTTCGAATTGGCGCATGCGCACCGGTATCATCAATGGATGATTGCACTTGCTGCACGGCGTGGTGGCGAATGGAGGAAGCGCACTCTGAATAAAAACCTTCGCCCCACACCCGTCGCAACCAACCATTTTGAGGGGTGCGGTTGTTTGTGTTGGGTCAGTGTGCGCGGTCATTTCGTTCACAGGATAGCATGTATGTTTTCAGCGACAAGTTCCTGATCCCGGAAACTCGCTATGTTTCGAGCATCTCAGTTTGGTTTGGTAGGAAATCTGGATTTTCGCAGAATTCCGAGACTAGTGCTTCAAATTAAACATGAGTGGAAATGTTCTAATGAATTTAATCGTTGTAGTTCTCTGTGAAATGACTGGCTGGCTGGTGTTCTATACGAAAAAGACCGTCTTGGAAATCCAAGACGGCCTTTGCGATTAAACTATATGGAATAAATTATGGATCAACTACATTCCATGTTCCGCCTGCCGTTGGAGGATTCAGGAGTTTAGCATTCAATAATGATGAACCGTTCATGAACCAGACACCCAGTGTGCGGTTGTTAGTGTTCTGGAAGACGAAGTCCACATGGCCATTCATATCAAGATCCAAGGCGGCTACGAGCCTCCATTCGATCCCGGAGTTCGAAGGTTCGAGGAGTGAGAAGCTAGAGGTATCGACTCCGTCCAATTTCCAGACGGCGAGCGTTCCATCGGTGTGTTGGAAAACAATGTCAGCGTTTCCGTCTTTGTTAACATCGACTGCTGCTACAGCTGTCCATCCATCGCCTGGATTTGATGGAGTTACGAGTGTGGCAGAGGTAAGACTGTTACCATCCATATACCAAACTGCGAGATCCCCGGTGGTATTCTGGAACAAGAGGTCACTCTTCCCGTCGCCATTAAAGTCGGCGGCAGCGGCTACTTTCCAACCTGGTCCAGGGGATGCAGGATCAGTTAGAGTTGCGGATGTCAATGACTCTCCATTCATATACCAGATGGCCACAGTTGTGTCGGTGTGTTGGAAGACAAGGTCAGTTACTCCATCACCATTGAAGTCACCAGTTGAGGCAAGTCTCCAATTTATATCACCCGTGTTGTTAGGTGTGAGATAACCTGCACTGAGCAAGTTCTCATTCCCTGACATGCGCCAAACGCCCAAGAATGCGGCCTCATCCTGAAGTAGAAGGTCCGGTTTGCCGTCTCCATTGAAGTCGTTCGCGATGGCAGTCTTGGCTGTGGTGACTGTCAATTTGAACGTAGTGGATGCAGTCTGATTCTTGCCATCCTTCACAGTAATGGTGATGTTAGCAGTACCACTTTGACCAATGGCAGGGATGATAAACGCCGTACGATTCCCGCCTGTTCCGGCCAGGATAATTCCATCCACCGGGGCAAGTGCGGCATTTGATGATGCTTTCGTCAAGGTCAGGAAACCCTTGGCGGTCTTGTCATCATCAATCGTGAATGTGATGACGCCAGTCGGGGTATCCTCTTCGGTGGTCTGATCCGCGATCGCGCTGATTGTTGGCGGATTATCAACTTCGCCTTTGACTGTGAGAACAAAGGAGGTGCTGGCTTTCCCACCATCAGCGTCTGTGACGGTAACCGTAATAACTGCGATACCGCTCTCAGTAGCGACCGGAGTTACAGTCACTGTGCGGTTGGCTTTAGAGCCTCCCTTGGTGATATTGCTCACAGGAGCCAGTGTAGTATTGCTGGATGCGAAGCTCAGATCCAGGAAACCGGTCGCTGTTTCCACATCTCCAACTGTGGTTGGCAGGGCACCAGTCGATCCACCTTGTTGAATCTCTTGGTTCGGAATTGCTGTGATGGTCGGCGGGTTGTTGGGTTTGCGCACGGTAACTTTGAACGAGCGATCACCAAACTTGCTTGCACCGTCGGTAGCCCGGATGGTGATGGTGGAGTCGCCGAACTGATCCTTGGCAGGAACAATGATCGTCAATCTCGTCCCGCCACTCCCGCCGAACTGCACGTTAGCAACAGGAATCAGCGTAGGATTCGTAGAGCCGATGGTGGCGATTGAGATGTCTCCCGCAGGGGTTTCCTGATCGGTCACTGTGAAGCTGATAATCTCGGTTTCCTCATTGATGTTTGTGGTGACATCGGCGATGGGGCCGATAACAGGACTTTGCTCAACTCGAGTAACTGTGACTAGAAATGTCCTACTCGCGCTCTTCACATCTGCGCCTGCCGATGTTCCTGAGTCTGTGACAGTCAAGGTGACGGTTGCCGAGCCGAATTTCTTCGGATCAGGCGTCGCAATAACGCTGCGGCTGTTTGAGCTTCCACCGAGGACAATCGCCCCCCCTGGGAACAACGTCGTGTCGCTGACGCTTGCTGATACGAGCAGCTTGGCCGCCAATGTGCAACCGTCACAAGTCGCAGGATCTCCGTCATACACAACGAACGGAATAATTCCTGTGGTGGATCCCTGTGCGACAGTCGGTGGATCAAGGATGGCCGTAAGAGGTCCAAGCAACGGATTACCCAGACCAATTTGCGGAGCCTGATTGACTTGTCCGACCGCGACAGTGAAGGATTTCTTCGTCGTCTTGGCAGGGAGC
>SIBF01000181.1 GCA_009695275.1 Pedosphaera sp.
AACCAGTTAATCAACACCACTGGATGATTGGCCGCTTTTCCTCCACCAGAATTATCGAAAGCATACCCCCGCAGAACGGCCCATTGATACACCTCATCCCAGAGCGCTTTGGTCACTTCGTAGCGATCCATGTAAAAGGCGGAAACATAGACCGAGTGCGTGGGCACTTCGTCGCTGATGCCTTCGTTGAACGAATCGCCCATCTGGAACGAGCCAGCCGGGATAACCGCCATATTCGGAACGGGCGGCCCAGTGACGAAATTCGCCATCAGGCCGTACGGCTTGGTGGCGTCATACGACCCACTCCCAAGCGGATAACCATAGACGCGCACGTAATAGGTGCCGATGACGGTGGCATTGTGGGTGATGTTCTCCGCCAATCCCGTGTCGCGGTAGGAGCCGCTGATGTATGCCGCGTCCGGCCCGAACAATTCCAGGTCGTAGTCGTTGGCAGCCGGCACGGTGAGGTCGAAGGAGAGGACGCCGGGTGCGGAAACAACGACTTTGAACCAATCGACGTCCGTCGCGGTGCAGATGTAGCCGCTGGCGGCGGCAGCGAGCGCGAGTGGCGTGGCGGTGGGAGAGGAGTTGTTGGGCTCGGACGGGTCCACGCATTCAGGCGACGGCGTGCTGGGATTGTTCACCGTCACCGGTACGTTGGCGCTGGTGGCCAGCAGGACTGTGCCGCTGTACGACTTCACGGAAAGGATGTGCGGCATGTTGGCAGCCGTGGCGGTGTTCCAGGCCCAAGTGAAAGGCGCAGCGGAATCGGTGAATTGGCGCACGGCGTCGAGGTAGAACTCGACTTTGGTGGCGCTGCTGGCATTCGCGTTGACGGTGATGACGTTGTTGATCGTCACGCCCGCTGCTGGTGCGGTGATGGAAACTGCGGGAGCGGGTCCGCCGCCCCCGCTCATGCTCCAGTGAAGGGGAGATTGGCCGTCCTCGCGAATGATGTCGGCCGCCTGGTCCACCGCGATGTAATAGGTCTGGCCCGCGACGGCAGGGAACGAAATCTGGCATTGGCCGCGGCCGTTTTGGCCTCGCGTATCACTAGCGATCTGGGTGAGAGAGGAAAGGCTGCCGCCCGTGTAAGCGGCAAGGACTGCGTTGAAGTCGGCGCCAAAGGTATCGAACGTGGCGGTGCCGCTGGCCGGAGCGGTCCATCGGCCCCAAACAGAACGCCGAGCCGGAACGAACGAATCGTGACGAGGTTCGGAAGGTTGAGCCGTGGCTTGGTAATTGAACCAAAGCGCGCTTCCGCTCTCGCCCGCGAGAGCCTGCCCCGGGAAGTCATCGTTCACCCTGCTCGCCAGTCGTGCCGCAAGACTGGTGATAAAGCCGGCCTCGAAGCCGGATTTTCCAAGATTCACATCCTTGGCAGTTTTGGCGTACCAGGAAACTGGACCCGCATGGTCATTCATCCACGGCTCGTACAGGCCGAATATAACCAGGTACTCGATGTTGTGATTGTTCCAGCCGGTGAAGTCGCCTGAGGTCCAGTGAAATGCATCCGTGGCCAAATCAACCACGTAAAAGTTATCCAGAATGGTGGTCCAAAGGGAGGTCAGTTCATAGGCCGGTTGCAGATCATCCGTAACGTATGGATCAAGAGAAGTGATTTGAATCTGGATGGAGGGATTCTTGAGCTTGAGGTACGCAGCAGCACGGCGCGCGGCCCAGTTGCCTGCACTGTGCGCGATGAATTGAACCCGCGTCGCGCCAGCGTTGCGGACGAGTTGGCCGAGCTTCGCGCCGTGAGCTATGGCGGCGTCCATCGCATTTCTTGGATGGGTAAGGCCGGCGTTTGCGTCGCGGCTCCAGTCGTATCGTGCAACCGTCCAGCCGAATTGCTGAACAACGGTGCTTTCGATTAAGTTGCTGGCCAGTTGTGCCCACCGGGGCGAAAGCTTCTTTTCGTCTGAGTCGTCGGGTTTGTCTTCGTTGTCGGGTGCGAATTTGTTGGAGTAGTCGGCAGGGTTCCAGCCATGCACCAAAACAATCAATTTTTGCGCGGATTGGAGCGGCTTACCTTGAACATGACCGTCCGTTGCTTCAGTGAAAAGCTGTGAAGTCGGTTCGGGCAAGAGGTAAAGGTGATTGTAATTCAGAGGCAGGAGATCAGGCATCTCGCTCGCGACGTTGCTGTGATGCGAGATGAAAAAAAAGACTTCGGCCACGGGATCATCACCGGCAACGGTGAATGTCCATCGACTGTCGGTGAGAACGGTGGTTTGCCCAAAATCCGCGCGATCTTCTAACCCGTACCAGACCATCAAATCTTGACCGACGATGCGGGAGTAGATTTTCTGGTTGCCAGGCTTGAACACGAACTCATCGGTTGCGTCAAACGCGTTTCCGTAGCGTATCTCGATGAGCTTGTTGAGGTCAGGAGTGACGCCGGGCTTGAAGGTGATTTTCAGGAAGACTTCATCGAGCGACGTGTTTCGCAATTGGTTTTCGACAGCCCCATTGGGGCTGAGGTCGAGATCTGGCCTGTAGCGCGTGTTCCCGTTGACGAGGAGTTTTGTATCACTGATGCCTGCGAGGCTGTCGGTTACGGAAAAGTGAGAAGCGTTCAAGCCGGTCGCGTGAGCGAGCGTGGGAAGGAGGAAGACGAGAGCGAGGCAAGTAAAGCAGGAAATTTTCATGATAGCCTTAACTGAATCCCGAGAGCGTTCGGAGCCAGTGGAGCCTTCCGGGACGGTTCGATAGAACGCCAACGCTTGAAGATCGTCAACTGATCTCCGTCACGGCACAGGCTGGCGGGTGTGATTAAAAGTGAGCGAGAGGTGGAGAGGCGCTTTCCATCTGACAGCACCGGAGGTGCGGCAGAAAGTAGCCCACGGCGTGAGCCGTGGGACGAAGGGGGAGAGTCTCCAGCCCCGGAGGGGCGCAAGAAAACACCCGGTTCCACACTCCTTTGCCTGCGTCTGCCGCCCCTCCGGGGCTGAGTCCTCCTGGCCGCTCTCCCACAGCTCACGCCGTGGGCTACTCTCTACCGCTGCTCCGCAGCTCCATCGTCGTGACTTATGTCTCCCCACAGCCTCACTTCCCTTCCGCGGCTTGCGCATTCCAATTCGCTGCAAGCCCAGGTTCCCGGCTTGAAACTCCGCTGCCGTCTGATAGGCTTCTGTCATGTTGCAACGGACAAAGCCACCCTCGCTCGCCGAACTGCGGACGTTGCTCGGGGCATTTTGCCAGAAGCACCGCCTCCGTCGGCTGGACATCTTTGGCACCGCCGCGCGGGGATTGGCGACCGCTGACAGCGACGTGGATATGCTCGTCACCACCGACAGCGCCCGGCCCCCATCCACGAGCGAACTGCTCGAAATGGCTGGCGAGGCGGAGGAACTGGTTGGCGTTCCCGTGGATTTTGTTTTGCGGTCGTCCTTGGAAAAATCGCCCAACCCCTACTTCCGCGAGCACATCCTGGCCACGGCCGTCTGCGTGTATGGAAGCTGACCAACTCGGACGGCTGCGCGACATCCTCCACGCGGCCCGACTGGTCGCCGCTTACGTCAAGGACACCGCCGAGGCAGATTTCCGCGCGAACACCGAGAAGCAGGATGCCGTGGTGCGCCGCCTGAAAATCATCGGTGAGGCAACCGTTCATCTCTCCGAAATCACGCGACAGGCTATTCCCGAACTTCCCTTCCGCAAGATGCGCGGCATGAGAAACATCGTGGCGCACGACTACGCCAACGTGGATTTGAAAATCGTGTGGGAAGTCGCCAACGTCCACGTGCCTGAGGTCTGCGCGGTGCTGGAAAAGTTTTTTGCTGCGCAAACCAGGACAAACGACCCACCGCCAAATTGAACCGGCCCACGCGCGATTCGGAAAAGGAAACGAGTCAGAAACGGATCGGTTCCTGACTTGGTAACATCTTCGAAGTTCTCGTGTCCCCGCACTGCTCGATGAACTTGCGGCCAATCGCGCGCGGCGATGCTTCGACCACATCCACTTTGAAGCTGCCGCCGGTGCTCCCACATGTTTCACAGGCCGATGGCAGAAGTCGGAAGTCGGAAGTCGGAATTCCAAATCGTTAGGAGCTGCCATGCTGTTCCTGCCGGCTCATCTCGTCACTCTGAGCACGATTGGCGTGGGAGGCGAAATCTTACGAATTGAAGCGTCTCTCTTCCGGCCTCGCTGCCCGCCTGGCGGGAGTGAGCCGCGTTGCAATTCTTCTCAACCTGTATGGCTACGGTGTTGACGTGATCGACCACGACGACGCCGACCTGGCTGCTGACCTCGCCCATGCCTGAGCCGGCCTGCATTCTCACAACTGCGGCCTTGTTGAAGCGCCAGAGTTCTGACAAATTTGCTCCATGACAACCAAGGCCGTTGAGCTTGAAATGGACGCCGTCGCGAAACTGGAAGCGGCCAAATGGAGCCTCGATGAGTCGCTCTCGGCGGTGGTGCGTCGCGCCCAATTCCCCGGCAAACCCCACCTTGCCCGCGAACTGCTGGAGGACTTTCAGCACCGGGCCGGTCGTTCGCCGTTGAGCGAGGAAGCCTTGGACCGTCTCGCCGAGGCCCAGAGGAACCCCATCCGTTACACTGGCCCGGTTCTGTGGACTGAACGTGACCGGGGCCATAGGCATGCTCGTCCGGGCGCGGCGTGAGGGAAGAATCACCTCCATCCGTGAAACCATCGAGCGGATGAGAACACGCGGGATTTGGTTGAGCGAATCCGTCGTTGCCTTTGCCCTGCGGGAGACCGGGGAGGCGTAACGAGGAAGCGCGCTGATTTCATGATCCCCTTCACTGAGTTCCGAGAGTATTGGATCCGGCTTGAGCCTTCCGGGACGGTTCGATAGAACGCCAACGCTGGAAGATCGTCAACTGATCACTACAGCGACTTCGAGGAATTAACCACGGATTGCGCGGATGGCACGGATAAGAAGATGCTGGATTCCGGCCCAACCACGAACATCCACCCTCCGCAGTAGCGCATTCAGCATTGAACGTTCCGCTGTGTCCACTGCTACGGAGGACAGGTCCGAGAAATCCGTGGTTGAGTTCTCCAAGGAAGTGTCGCTGTAGTGTTATCTCCGTCGCGGCACCGGCTTTGCCCTTGCCCAGGCTCGTGTTCGACACCACACTCCCAGCATGCAGATGCAGATCGATTACCCGGACTCGCTCCCGGACCTCCTCCAGACCACCCGTCCGCAGTTCGAGGCCGAGGCTCGCATGGCGATGGCCGTGAAGCTTTACGAATTGAAGCGTCTCTCCTCCGGCCTCGCCGCCCGCCTGGCGGGGGTAAACCGCGTCGAGTTTCTTTTCAACCTGCATCGTTACGGTGTTGCCATGATCGCCCACGACGATGCCGACCTGGCTGCGGACCTCGCCCATGCCTAGTCCGGAGCGGCTTGTCATCAACACCAGCCCGCTGCTGGCCTGCATCGCCGGTTGCGGTTCGCTTTCGCCCCTCGACGGATTGTATCGGGAACTGATCGTTCCGCAGTTGCGGAGGAGATCGCGGCGGTTGGTGCGCGCGGTTTCGGCATCCCTGAGTTCAATGCCGCCGCCTGGCTGCGACGCTGGCCGATCCCGGTCACTGCCATGCCCCTGCTGCGCAACTCCCTCGACGCAGGCGAAGCCTCCGTCATCCAGCTTGCGCTCGACGAAGGCATATCCCACGTTTGCATCGATGAACCCGTTGGACGTCCGCTGGCCCGGCTCTGTGGACTGAACGTGACCGGGGCGATAGGCATGCTCGTCCGGGCTCGGCGTGAAGGAAAAATCGCCTCCATGAGAGAAACCATCGAGCGAATGAGAGCACGCGGGATTTGGTTGAGCGAATCCGTCGTCTCCTTTGCCCTGCGGGAGACCGGGGAGGCGTAACATCCCTCGTGTGAAGGTCCGGTCGTCACCGTTCGGTGTGTGTTTCTGGCATTCGCTCCGTACCGAAACGCGAATTGAACAACGAAACCGTCCATCCCACCGTAGGTGATCCGTCCGCACCTCGCGGAAAAATCAGGGCGGTGGTGGAACACCGCCCTCCCGTGCCTCGGTAGGCGATGGAACTCCGCGAGAGAGGCCCGCACGCCCGGAGCGTGGATACACTTAGTATAACTAGCGGCCGGGCTTCAAATGAAGCCTGGCTGACTTGATTGCATTCCTTGCGTGAGCGGGACTTTGTTGATCCACGTACGTCTGCGCATCCGTCAGCAGGGCAAAGGCAGCGGATGTGGAAGCGGCGTTGAGCGGGGTGCCTGCCGCAAGATTCCGGCGCAATTGCTCGTGGGCTTGCATGACGGATGATTCGAGACTTCCAGCACCCATGCCAGTGCGCTTCCACCAGTTCACCGCCCGGCCTATCCAAAAAGCGGCGCACGCCATTGCCACGACACAGAAGACCGTCGTCAAAATATCCTCGTGACGGAGAGAAATCCGGTAGTCGCGCGCGGTGAACACGAAGATTCCAGGCACAGGGACGATAAAGAACCAGATGAGCACAAAGTACGAAAGCAGGAAAGATCTGGCGAACGCGGAGACAAAGCGGTTCTGCGCGAAGCGTGAACGGGTCAGGATGTCAACGGGACGCCTAAGCGCTGGAGCGGTGTCCTCAAGGATTGCACGTATGACAAGCTCGTGAGCCGCTTCCGGAACGGAATTCTGCCGGAGCGCGGCCTCGATCTTCGCGCGGTCACCCTGGGTGTCGCTCGCAAACTGGGCAGCAAGCTTCCCGGCGATGTCCTGCGCGACTCCGGTGTTGATGAGCAGCGTCTGGAAGCGACGACGAGCGGCTTTAACTCCACGGTGGACCAGGCTGAATCGCAGCGCCCGGAACAGCAGCAGAGCAATGACGATGATCATGGCCAGGATGGAGAAGCCAGCCAGCCAGCCACCACGTCCGAACATCACGGAGACACCGGTGAGCAGCGCGAGAGTTGCGCCCCATCCGAGTATCTTGGCGAAAGCGATTGAAAGCCCGATGCGCTTGCCTGGTTTGGGAGTCATCAGGAAAGGGCCGACAAAGATGCTCACACTGAAAAGCAGCGATGGAAGCAGCAGGAGGACGTTGAGCATGTCGAGGTTCGACAAGGCCACGACGTTGAGGAAAATTGCCACAAGGCCAACCACCCAGATGATGGTTCTCAGATTGATGAAAGTGGGGAAAGTGTCGAGCGGACGATCTTCGCGTGGACCGGCACTTGTCCGGAACGCCATGTTCACGCCCCTGGCATCCTCGGGAGACGCGCCGGAAACGGAGAATTCGAGACTTTGCCGCACAAGTTGTCCAAGCGTGTGTAGAACGAGCTGCGGGCCGAAAAGAATGATGTCCCTGACGCGGCAATAAAGCCAGCGGCTGAGGCCTGCAACAAATCCTCCTGCGATGAAACCTGCCAGGAGGACGGCTGGTCCGAAAATCTGCCAGGCGGGGAACGCCCACAACGCCGCGCCAGCGATACCGCCTCCCACAAGCGCCGAAGTGCGGCTGAAACCTGAACTTTCCAGGTACACGTTGAGTCCGTGGATGGTGAGAATCTGGTTCATGACGAAACCGAAATTCCACAAGACGACGAGGATTTCGATGAAGGGAGTCACATCCAGCATGATCGCCAACGGCATCAGGAGGATGTTCAGGAGAGCAAACGGCGCGGTGAGGAAGTTGCGACCGCTATTGGAGCGGACTTCCTTGGCGAAGACGGATGCCGGCCCAAAGTCGTTGATTTGTTGCATCAACGGATCGTGCATCATTTGCAGGAAGCCGCCCGACCAACGCGGGAATGAGGCGAGCCATTCGGCGTGGCTCCATGTTTCCCGGATCTTGTGCCAGATCGCGCGGGAGAGGAGGAACTTTACCCGCCGGCCGAGCGCCATGGCGTTGTGAGCTGTTTGTAAAACGGCCCATGTGTCTTCTGAAATTCCCACCGCGTGCGGCGTGAAACCGATGAGCCCTTCCACCCGCACGGCGAAGGATGATCCGCGCCGCATCCGCGAGGTGAGCGGCATTTTAGGAGTGGTGGGATCAAGCATGGCGCGCTGTGTCCGACCGTAGTAACACGCGAGCAGATTCCCCCACCCTGTTCCCACCATTTCGCTGCCGCGACCACCCAGCCAGGTCATCAGCCCTTTGAGGAACGATCGATGCCCTTCCTCAACCATCTGTGACGCCTGACCGAGCGGCGTGAGCGTATTTGTAGTGCCACGACCGGGGATGACGATGATGACATCGGGATCATTGAGCGCCGTGCGCAGATCGATCATCAACGCGTCGAGATCATGCACGTTGGCGTTGCGGTCGAGGACAAGCATCGTGGTCAGCCGCATCGCTTCTTCATAAGCGAGATCCATTCCAGTCAGGCCGCCTGCCTTGAATCCGAATGGCGTCCAATTTTGAATGCTGTAGGCGCGGCAACCGGGCGCGAGCTGTTTGAGCAGCCGGGCGAGTTTGTTGCGGTGAGCCAGTTCGCCTTTGTCGTAAGGTGTCTGGCTGGGCCGATTGTTGTCGTTGTTATCGTACTTGTTCTGAACGAGGTAAAAGGCCGTGTCGCCGGCGAGTCCTTCCCGATGCAGGCGGGCGGCGATGTCCACAAGAGTGATGGCCGTGTCCTGCGCGTGGCCCGCGGTGGACATCATGGTGACGAGCCATCGACGCAAGTGCCAGGTGGTTATGAGTTCTTCGCGTGCTTCGGCGCTTTCCACTTGAATGTGGAGTCCGAGGTTCGAATCGAAAATCGATTTCTCCTCATTGACGCATAGCTGGCATGGATGCCAGAGAGTTACTTCAGCCTTCTTCTCGGATTCGTAGAGTCTGGTGAACCATCGTTCAAGCGTGGCGTCGTCCGGTCGTCCCGCGAGGCCAAAGAGCAGTTCGACGCCAGAGGAGTCAAGGCGGTCGCGGAGAATGGTCCAACGCGACATCAACAGAGCCGGCGTCAGCTTGAGGTGCGATAGGTCATCTCCGCTCATGTAAACGACGCCCAGGTTCGAAGCGGGAGGAGCGCTCTGCCGGGCTTCTTCGGAACTGGCAGTCGCCTGTTTAACGACAGCAGTGACGTGGCCACCCAATTCATCCGAGTTTGAAGCTGGCGTCGGTGAGCGCCGTGCCCGGAACCAACTTACAAGGGGGGACTCAAACCAAATCAGCACGAGCCCAATAGCGGCGACGGCATAACTGATCGTGGAAGACACCTGCCATTGAGAGCCGTTGATCTTTTCCAGGCACACGAGCACGGCCTGCGCGGCCGCGAACATGATGAAGAGCGCCTTGATGGGAAACGTCGCCGTGAAAGAGGCGATTCCCGTGAACGCAAGGAAGAGACCATAACGCAGCAGATACATCGTGTTCCAGAACACGAACCCGCCAAGAACCAGCTTCCAGTTCGCCGCCGTGAGGTACTTCTCGGTGAACCAAAGAGGGAACATTTCCTGACACAGATACGCGCCGACAAATGCGAAGAGGGCCGCGAAGACAAAATAAAAGACGACCGTCTGTATCGTGCTGGCCCGGTCTCCCGACGGAGCGGAGGGCTGCGTGTGGTACTTGATTGAGAGCCACAATGGAGAAGCTGGCCGGGTCGCGGTGATGTTCAGTTTATGGATGAATTGCAGGAGGCCGCGAAACGCCGGGGCAGTTGCACTGTGGTCCTGAAGCCATTTGCTGATGAATCCGGCTGCAAGCGGGAGGACGATGGCTCCCACTTCCGCGAATGCAATCATCGCGAAGATGCCCTTCACCGTCAGGAAGGTCGCGAAGCTGGGCGGTTCTTCACCCA
Organism: Pedosphaera sp.; assembly: GCA_009695275.1. Classification (GTDB taxonomy): domain Bacteria; phylum Verrucomicrobiota; class Verrucomicrobiia; order Limisphaerales; family F1-12-MAGs170; genus F1-120-MAGs170. The sequence continues at coordinate 9,730 of SIBF01000181.1, forward strand.
GGAGAGTGATTCCGAGAATGGTGAACCCAATTGCGCGCAGCACCCACGCGGCGCGATCGTAAATGTTTGGATCCCAGCCGCGACCTTTCCGGAGGCCGGGCATGACATCGTGGCCCCGCGCAAAGAGGCCCGTGATGGTGCGGTCCAGCATCATGGTCGAATTCTGAATTCGCGGGAGCATGGGAGCGGTAAACCGATAAATCCGGGTGATGTGGCCGAGGATGGTGCATGCGGTCCCAGCAATCAGAGGCACGCCCCAGAGGAGCGACGCAGGGTTGTAAACAAGTTTTCCAAAGAGATCCCATAGGTAGGCCACTATTGGGTTCTCGCCGACTCTTTGATTGTACCAAACAAGTGCTCCAAGCCCCATGATGCCGAAATGCGGAAGCATCTTGGCCATCTCGATGATGTATGGATGAATCGGCCATGGCTGCTCGCGGCGCTTGAAGGTCTTGTACTTCTCGACGAAGCCGGTCAGGTGGGAAATAGGAATCCTCAGTTTGAGCGAAGCGCCCATGAGCACCTTCTCCAGCGTGGCGCCTGGCTTCTGGATGACGAGGAGATCCATCGCCTGCGGATTGGCCGGGCAATTGAAAAGCACCCTGGCATCGAAAGCGCGAGTCCGCTCCCGGACGCCCAACGCAGTGAGGAGTCGTGCAATTTCCCCGTGAACCCGGGCTTTATCGTCGTGAATAACGACGTTGTTGAATTGATCCACGAGTACGAGAAGCCCCCAGTAGAATTCGGCGAAATACATGACCAGGCGGGACCAGATGTGGTTGCTGTCCTCGTGCTCGGTCAGAATGTCGGCGCGCTCGAAACCGTCCTTCGCCCCGGCCTTGATTACCCAACGCATGTAAATCCCAACGATGCTGGCAAACTCATCCATGCCGTTGAGCCAGGGGTCCGATTCGTCATCTGCAATTCGAACGTCATCCTCGGCCCAATCGTTCTCCTGGCGGCGCCATTCGACGGCCAGTTTGTAGATGGCACGGAGCTGCATGAGGAAATTGTGTTCGACCGGCGCGTTGGAAAAACGTGTATTCTCCGAACCGGGAGGAGTCTGCACGCCGAGCACGCGTTTGGCCCATCCTTCCTCGGCGCGCTGCATCGAGGGCTCGGGCATGATGGGCGAGGTTCCAACCGAAGCATCCGCCTTCCCACGTAGTCCACGGAATCGCCACCAAAAGATCGCCGTGCCGAGGATCACCAGGTAAAATAGCGCCGTAATGGTCACGAAGACGGCCAAGTCTGAGACGGCCGAGTCTGTCCGTGAGCGATCCAGTTTATCCTCAAGTGTTGCTGTCTGGTTTGGATTGATGGTGGTTGTTTGAATTGCAGGTCGTAAAAGATCCGCCGGCACGGCAAACGAAACCGGCCAGTTGGTTCGGGCGGTATCCGGGAAGAGCCAGGAGCCATTGCCAATATTGATTGGTTTCGCGGAGGAGTCCGCGGTGATTGCCACAGGCCAACCGTCCGGCCTGGTCTGGGCCGCAAGCTGCCGACGTGCGAATGACGCCGCAGGCAAATGATCCAGCACTGCCGCCACGCGCGCGAAATGGGCGGTCAAGGCGGGCGAAATCACATCCGGACGATCCAGTGCAATCGCTTCGTCAAGCCCCCAGATGCCATTGATGGTGACACCGTGAGTCTTGGCGAGATTGTCCAGCCAGTGCCGTGTGGACTCGCGAGGCACACCAATCGCGTCGGCGGCAAGCAGGAAATCAAGCCACCCCGCGGCGGAGGTTGATCGCTCCGGCGTGAGCGCGGTGGTCTTGCCATGAACATCCTGGATTTCGAAAACACCTGAAGGAACGACTCCGGTGCGAGTGACTTCCGGCAGCAGGTTCGTGCGCAGCCATGCTTCCGAATCGAGCGCGGCGTCGTGGATCGGTTGAGTCCAGTTTGTATCCTGCGGCCAGAGTGCCGCGCGGATCGCAGGAGTGTCGAGTTGTCGAAAAAGCAGGCAGGCACGGGCATTCCATCGGGTCGAAAAATGAGCGCCTTCCGGCCACAACCTGGTTCCGAGAAAATCCCAATCATTCAGAGCGCGCAGAGTTGTGACTCCATGCGGCACGCGATTGGTGGACTGAAAGCGGTCCAGGACGAGCACCACCAGATTGCGGCCCAGCGTGAGAAGATTGGTGTCGCCGGTTTTCAGGCCTACGATAAAGGATGCTTCAGCGATGGAAAGTTGAGCCTCGATATTCTGATGGGATGCTGGAGCCCGCGGCAGCAGAGGATCCTTGGTGCGCGCGGCACGGGTGTAGCCATCGTATGAGTCATGCAATGCCTGAGTTCCGCGAAGGGACTTGTGCCAGTAGGGATACAACAGTTCGCGAGCCAGATTGTCCTCCCCGAGCGCCAAGGACAACCCGATGAGGTCCGCTTCGGCGCTTGTGTTCACGAAGTTTCCTGACTCGGGATCAAATGAAGTGGGGAGCAGCCCGGTCCCTGGCGCAGGGTGCCCGCTGTCCTTCTCTGGTGAGTGGGGAAAGCTATTGACGTGAAATCCGAGCAGGTTGGTGCGCAACGCCGGGAGGTTCAATGAAAGCGGTGCGTCCGCCACAGGATTGATGTTGGTCCACGGGACACGGCGCGCATGGAGCAGTGCTTACGCGAGTGAAGGCAAACTCGCAATCCGCACGGCCTGCGTCGAAGCGTTGTGCAATTCACCATAATTGAAGGAACGCCTCCGCTCTGTGGCTTCCGTCTTCCCCAGTCGAAGCAGCGCGCCTTCACCGGCAAGGCGGTAGCTGTTCGCATCAATTCTATTTCTGAGTGCAGGGAACAGTCCGTCCCTCGCCACTTGCAGCCGCACGGAGTAATCGTAACCGTAGGCAGCGAATCCGGGACTGTTTTCATCCGCGAGATTTCGGGCATTGAACACGTCGTAACGCGGAATCTTGAACCCGTTGATGACGGTGTAAACCTGGGCATCGCCCCAGCTCGGCATGGCGTAGTGCTCGAGAAAATGACCGTCGCGCCGGGAGACGGCGTAGAGTGGCGTGGGAGCATCCGCGTCCGAACTATCCGCGAACACCACGACTGGATAAGGACGGCCCTGAGTCTGGACATGCCCGTGCGCAATCGGAAGCCCATTGAACTTTGCGATGAAATTCTCGTTCAGTCCTGCAAGAGCATCGCTGGCCGTCCCCTCACGTTCCACAGCCCGGAAGGTCGCGAGCTGTTCCAGTTCACACCTCAGAAGAATGGGGGTCTGGTGAAAAAACAGTGGCGAGTTGAAATCCCGGTGATCGGAACGGTTTTGAGTCGGGCGGCCGGAAGGGGGCGCGGGGGCGGCACGCGTTGCGGAGCAGTGTGCAGGAGGGGCTCAGGGGAGAA
>SIBF01000182.1 GCA_009695275.1 Pedosphaera sp.
GTCATTTCGGCCCACGCCCAGAGCGATTGGGATGAACCGTTTCCGCCCCATCGGATCGCCGACCAACTTTATTACGTCGGCTCCAGAGGCCTGGCCACTTACTTGATCACCACGCCGGAAGGGCACATCCTGATCAACTCGAGCTTCGAGCGAACCGTGCCGATGATTCGCGCCAGCGTCGAGAAGCTGGGATTCAAGTTCGGCGACGTGAAGATTCTGCTGGCGAGCCACGCCCACAACGATCATGTGGAAGGCCACGCGCTGGTGAAGCAACTGACCGGCGCGCAGGTTCATGTGATGAAAGGCGATGACGTTGTGATCTCCACTGGCGGCGAAGGACAGTACCTTTATGACATGCGGTGGAGACCATGCAAAATCGATCGCGTGCTCATGGACGGCGACAAAGTCACACTTGGCGGCATCAGCCTCGTGGCGCGCCTGACTCCCGGTCACACGCGCGGCTGCACCACTTGGACGATGCAAGCGAAGGATGGCGGGAAATTGCTGAATGTCGTGATCATAGGCAGTCCGAATGTGAACGCGGGCTATCAACTCGCGAAGAATCCCAATTACCCAGCGATCTCGGACGATTTCGCGCGAACTTTCAAAACGCTCAAATCGCTGCCGTGCGACATTTTCCTGGGCGCGCATGGGAACTATTACGGCATGGAAGCCAAACACCAAAAGCTTACGAGCAGTTCAGGCGGCAACCCATTCGTGGATTCGCAAGGTTATCGCGCCTACATCTCCGATCGCGAGAAGTTCTATTTGGATACCCTGGCGCAGCAGGAGAAATAGCGGCGCAGGAATTCCAGGGATTCTTTTGCCGATCCCGCGCGAAAAACTATTGGCTTGGCGCGCGGGGATCGAGCGCCCTTTCGATTCGCGCCAGCAGGTCTGCCAAGTGTGCTTGCACGCCAGGGGCCGCCCCAGTCGCATCGGCCTTCCGAATCAACTCGCGGATTCCAATCAGCTCCGCCCGAGAAAGAGCTGGAAGATCCGAATTCGACACGGGCGTCTTGAGATTCGCGGCGAGCATGTCGAGGTAAGAGCGCTGGAGATTTCGCCGGTACAGATCGAAATCGAGTGGCTTGGTGTCCAGTTCGCGGAACAGGCCGTTGCGGAGATCGAGAAACAGTTTCGCTGGCGAATACGCAGCGTTGCCTTGAGTTTGCTCGATCTCGGCCAGCCGGTTGATGCGCTGGCTGGAAATCAGATTTCGTAGCACCTGGCTTTGTGCGTTCAGCACGCGTTGAGCCGCGCCATCAGCCGACAGTCGCGCGAGAATTTCCGATCGGATAAAGTTGGTGGGCGTGTTGAACGCATTGTCCACGAGAAACGAAACGGCTTTCGCCTGGTAGTCCGCGGCGTTCGGAAAGAATCGCCGGTCAGCGTCACCGTAATACAGGTTGATCTCCTGCACACCGCCCACCACGTTGGCGACGTGGCCCATCTCGCGACTCCATTGACCGAGCAGAGCGTCGTATCCGTTGGAGAGCAAATCGTAGTCTTTACCCTCCTTGCTCGTGGCTTTCACCAGGTAAGCAGAGACGCGCTCCAAATTCCGGAGGCCGAGCCGTGTCGCTTCGACGGCGTTCGATCCAAGGTCTTCGGTCTGCTGCGTCGAGTCCACTGACGCATTGGGATCGCCGAAGCGGTAGATCGGCTGATCGACCTGGATCTTCACGATTTTTTCCAGCTCACGCTTCTCGTCGGCTGTTTTCGGGAACTGGCGGTAGCCCCAGTTCGCCGCGAAATGATCGTAGCGCCCCACGTTCGGCAGAAGCGCCGCGCCGTCCCCAGGCTGGGCGACGTAATTGAAGCGGGCATAATCCATGATCGATGGCGCCGTTCCGTTTTTGTGGGTCCATTCCCTGTCGCGGAGCTGCTCAACAGTATAGCTGGATGAGGCCTTCATGTTATGCGGGAAACCGAGCGAATGTCCGACTTCATGCGCGACGACGAATCGGATCAACTCGCCCATCAAATCATCGGGCAATGGCAGCGCCTGGGCGCGCGGATCGGACGGGGATGCCTGCACGAAGTACCAATCCCGAACGAGCTTTTGCACATTGTGATACATCCGGACGTCCGCTTCGAGAATCTCCCCCGTGCGGGGATCATGCACGTGCGGCCCAAAGGCATTTTCTATGCTCGAGGGCAGCCAGCGAATGGTCGAGATGCGCGCGTCTTCCGCGTCCCAGTCCGGATCCTGGCGCGAATCAGGGGCGTACTTCCCGATGATCGCGTTGGTAAAACCGGCCGCCTCGAATGCGGGCCGCCAATCTTCGATGCCAGCCTTGACATGACGCTTCCACTTTTCCGGAACTTCCCGGCCCACGTAAAACACGATTGGGCTGACTGGCTCGGAGATCTCCGCGTCCGGATTTTTTTTCTCTAAGCGCCAGCGGGTGATGTAGCGAACCGTTTCCGCCTCGTGCGCAGTGCTATCGGCGTAGTCCGTAAAACTGACGCTGAAAAACCCGACGCGCGAATCGTGACGCCTCGCCTTCATCGGAACCTCGGGCAGCTTCACCATGCTGTGATGCACCACCGCGGTGATCCCGCTGGACTGCGGGGAATCATCTCCCGGCGAGGCCGCGCCACCGCCAAGTGAGGTTGACCGGCCCGGCGCATAGGTGGCCAGGACGCGCACGTTGATATTTCTCGGAAACGCTTTGAACTCTTCGATGAAGGAGCGAGCGCTGTCCATCGCGCCAGCATTGAGAGACCGCCGCGCGCTGAACTCCGGCACGTCTTTTTTGAACAAGTCCGTGACATCGATGACGAGCGCCTTGTCCTTGCCATAAGCCTTGATGTCGAACGCACGGATGATTGGCGCCAGGTTGGACGCCTTGACCGCTGAAGCGATGGGATCGCTCGTGTCCGCCCGAATCCCGTAGCGCACGTCCCGCAGCAAAACTTGATCACCGCGCTGCTCCCATCGCACGACTCGATCTCCGGCAGGCATCCCGGCGTAGGAATTTCCCGCCGTGGTTTCGGCGATTTGAACCACCCAGAGCATGTCCGTATCGAGGACATCCGCCGGGATTTCGTAGAAGAGACTCTCGTCGATGCGATGCACCCGAAACAAACCGATCTTGGTGACGGCTTCTTTCGTGATGATCTCATCGTACTTTTTGATCTTGGGCTTCTTGGGGGCACTCGCGTCGGGTTTCTTCTCGTCGCCTGCGGCCGAGGCCGGCTTGGCTGCGTCTGGCGGCGGCTCCTGTGCAAGGCCACGGCTTGGGAGGAATAGCGAGGCTGCGATGAATAAAATGGACAGAACCCTGGTTCGAAATCGACTTGAGTGCATGAATCAACTCACTACCCGAACCGCACCTCGTTATCAAGCCTCGCGTTGACCCTGTTTGCCTGAGCTCGACATCGCTGCCATCGAATTAAGCTCCGATTTTGCAGGGCCGTTTCACACTCTTAATCCTACTCCTAATCGTAATTTCCGCGGTGTGGGGCTCTTGCAGAGTAGGAGTAGGAGTAGGAATCAGGCCCAGAATCATTCATTCAATTGGAGCGATACTTTAGAGGCTCGGAGCGCGGAAAGCGGTCGGTTGGTCGCCTTCGGATCACGCATTGCCGCCACTTTCAATTGCTTCGATGGTTTTCTGGAACATTGCTTCATCCATCGTCACCAAATGGTGGGCTTCGGGAAACCGCCCGCTCTTCACGTCATCGGCGTATTCCCTGAACGCAGCGACACGCTCCGCCTGGAGTCGTTGGTATTCTTTGAGAAAGTTCCGGTAGGCCTTTGCATGGCGGGGGATGCGTTCGTCGTAGTCTCCAAGGATGTCATCGGAGAAGAGGAACTGTGAGTCGCAGCCATTGCCGGAACCGAGGGACATCAGCAGCAAGGAAGTTTTTTTGCAGAGGTACGAGGCTAGCCGGTGTGGCACCAATTCAAGTTCCGCCGCATAGGCACCAGCGCTTTCCAGACGCTTCATTTGCTCGTAGAGCTGCTTGGCTTCGATAGCGGTTTTACCGACCGCGCGCACGTTCGTCCAGGTCGCGTGGCGTGGAACCATCCCCAAGTGACCGACTACCGGGATTCCTTCCCGCGCCATTGCCTCAATAGTCCATGGGCTGGCGGAGCAATAGACCGAGCTCGCGCCCTTTTCGAGCGCTTGGAATCCGACCCGGATCGCCTCTTCCGGCGAGGCTAACCCATGCGGGGTTGCTCCCGAGATGAAACTTTTTGGAGCCGCCGCCACAAGAAGGGGTAATCGTGCCTGCGCTGCCGCCGTGTCGAAACTGCAGCTCAACAAGTCAATTCCAGCCTCTTCCGCCGCCTCTGCCTCTTCAGGCGATTTGACGTGAACATGGGTCAGGCAGCGTTTGCCTTTGAGTTGTCGCAGGTCGTAAACGGAGTGTTTCTTGGCGGGGCGCAGCATGGACAAACAGTGTCAATTTGATGGGCTTGCTTCAAGTCGGAAAATGCGCTTGGGCAGAATCAATCGACTCTTGACTCTCTCTATCGAAGGGCGATGGTCGGCACCCTATTGAAGATCCATCTTCGCGAGTCATGGCTGGTCATCGCTGGCATTCAGGCGTGCTGTCTTGTTGGGTGCACGACGAATTCGCCCTCCACCGCGCGGCAAGCGATCTGTTGCAGTCCGGCCTCCGAAGCAACGACTGCGACTGGCCGATTGTTTTTCGAGATCGATTCGCTCTGGGAAACCGACGCTGGCCAGCGGGTTCGCTTGGATGAACTTCGAGGTCGGCCTCAAATCGTCGCCATGTTTTACAGCTCATGTCACGTCGCTTGCCCTCTCACCATCCAAACGATGAAATGGATCGAATCGAAGCTGCCGGAGTCATCGCGGTCGCGCATCGGATTTCTTTTGATCACCTTCGATCCCGCGGACGACACGCCCAGAGCGCTGCGGACCTTTCGCAAAGCTGAGCAATTGAATGGAAATCATTGGACTCTCTTGAGGGGCAGCGTCGCCGAGACGAAGAAGGCCGCCGCCATTCTCGGAGTTTCATTCAAGAAGGAATCGTTCCGACTCACACATACGAGCCAGATCGCCGTGCTCGATGCGGAGGGCCGGATGATTTTTCGACAGGAGAATCTTCGGGCAAGCCCGGACGATGCCTTCGAGGCAGTCCAGAGTCTTTTGTCGGCGCCCCATTCTCCATGAAGCCGCAGTGCGATTGCCGGTCGATGGTGGTTCAGCCCGCCGACACCCGGCACCAAGGCGGGAGGTTACGGCTTCTCCGGCCCGGCTTTGCGGCTTTGTTCTCTTAACAGCTCGGAGCGAGTGGCGCTATTCACGTCGGGACTCCCCTTCAAACCCTGCCTGTCCGGTTAGTTGCCAATCCTGAAGGAGCGCGGCCGTGTGCGAAGCACCAGCCGCAGCAGTGCAATAGCTTCCGCGGCTGGGTTTCACCACAGCCACGCTCCACTGATGCTTTGGCAGGTAACCGGATAGGGACGCTTCAAACCATCCCGGCCATCTTGCGCCCGATCCAATAAACCGCCAACAAAAGCAAGATGCCCCCGCCGAACCACGGATCACTCCAGAGACGGATTCGCTTTTCGATCGGCTTGGCTTCGGGCAGCAGCGAAATACGCTGCACGATTTCATTGAGCGAGTCCAAGGTGCCGCTCGCCCCTTCTGTTATTCCGGCCATCTCGCGCAGGATTTCGGCGTTCACTGGCTGGCCCTGTTTTTCACGTTGCGGTTGCGTCACAAGAATCTCGGTCTCGAGATCGCGGCCATGCTTTTCCGAAGAGACGCGCACTTTGTATTTGCCGCCTTCCTGCGGATTGAAACTCGCCTTGAAAACACCCCAGCCTCCGCCCAGGGGTGAAAATTCCAAACGCTCTCCCCTTCCGGAAGGGGCGGTGACTTTGCCGACCACATTGCCTTCCTCGATGGGAAACCCCGATGCGTCGAACACTGTCGTCTGCAAGAAAATCGTGTCGCCTGCTTGCGGCACTTCCGGGCTGTAGCTCAAGCGAATGCCCTGTTTCTCGGACAAGTGCCGTTGATGCGCCATCCAGCGCACCACCTGGCTCCAGAAGCGGTAATGAAATTTATCTTCCACACCCCGACGCCATCGCCAGGCGCTGTCCGTGCCCATGAACAGAACTTTGCCGCTCCCGGCGGAGCGCGTGACCAGCAGCGGCATTCGGCCCCACGAATTCCGCAGTGACGAATGGACCGCGAGCACCTCCGAGCCTGGGCGGCTTTTTTCGACAGCGGCGGACCAATAAAAGCCCGGCAGTTGCTTCCAGAGCTCGTCATTCCGGTATTCATCCGCGTCAAATCGGGTCAGCAAATGTCGCTTGCCCACGGAGGAAAGTTGCAGCGCGGATTCATTTTGCAGTCCCACTCCCTCGGGTTTGGTTCGGTCCAGTTGAACCGGCATCAGCTCTTGCAGCGGGCTGTTCAGAAACGTCAATTGCCGCCCGCGGCTCCCCGGCAGAAAGATCAATCCGCTCGACTGCTGCTCGACCAATCCCTTGATCAGCTCGGCGTCTTTCTCCGTCAATTCATTCTGCCCGATTCCGACGTCCCCCAGAAAAATCACGTCATATCGCGACAGCATTTCCTTGGTGCCAGGAAAGGAGGGAAGATACTGCCTGCCGCCGCCGGCTGCCATGCCCGGGTGAAAAAGCAAACAATGCATCTCCACGCCCGGATCGCGCTCCAGCGCATTGCGCAAGTAACGATATTCCCAGCGCGGCATGGAATCCACCACCAGCACCTTCAGAGTTTCCAGGCGCACCGCGATGCGAAAAGTCTGCTCGTTGTTTTCGGGAAGACTTTCGTCGGGCTCGACCGGCAGCTTCAGCGTCAGCGTCCTTTCCCCGACGGCGCGCGGCGACCAGACAACGGCGTCTTGGAGTTCGCCATTAGCTGGGATGACGATCTCCTTCTTGGTTTCCTCAACCTTGGAATCAAGGAGCGAGATCACGGTCTTGACTTCATGCGGAAGGTGATTGTGGATTTTAAAAGGAATCGAGATCTGCTCGCCGAACAATCCATAGGAGGGAGCCGAAACGTTTTCGAGAATCAGGTCGGGCACCGGAGCTTCGCGTCCAATCGCCACGGAAAAAATAGGAATCTGCTGCTCGCGAAACCGTGTGGCCGTCCCCACCGGGGATTTGCCAAGGTTCCAATCGCCGTCTGTTAGAACAAGGACTGCTTTCACATTCTTCTGACGCTTCAGAACGGTTTCCAGCGCGAGATCGAGGTCAGTGCCTTCTTCCACTTTGACCCTGGGAGCATTGGTGCCGTTGGGCGGGATCGCGAAGTCTTCGATGGTGACTTTGGCCGTTTTTTCCAAAGGCGCCCAGAATCGAGCCTTGCGTTTCTGCTCCAGCCAATCAGCCCTCGAAATCACGTTGCTCGAGATCATGATGTCGCGGGTTTTCATGCTGCCCGAAGCATCGTTGAGCACGACGATTTCCGGAGCCTCAGTCCGCTGCAACTGGCGCACGATTTCCGGGCGGAGCAGGCTGAGGACGAGCAGTGTAATGAGAAGAAGGCGGATGACCTCGAGGAGCGCAACCACTTTGCGACGCCCGCTCCGCTGCCAGTTGGCCCAGCAGAGCCAGCCAGCCGCCAGCCAGACAGCGACGCCCGTGATCAACACCGGAATAGAAACGGCAAATGACCAGCGGCTCATGAGGTTGCCTCCTCCGCGCTCATTGAGGATGCGTTGGCTGCGGTGCCTCCTTGTTTCCGTGCCGCCGTCCGGCGTGCCGGGAGAATCAGGACTGCTTCCGTGAGCAAACACGCCAGCATCGCGAAAACGAAAATGCGCCAGAACTCACCTTGCAATTGGTCGCTAGGATTCCTGGTATCTTGGAACGCTTGAAAAGGCAGGTCACCAAAAAGACGGCGGGGCACCTCTAAATCCACAATTTCGGGGTCATCTTCCTGCGTTGGGCGGTTTACCGCTAACAGGCGTTCGCCCGCACGATAAACCCCCGCATGAAGCCTGGCGTCCTTGAGATTCGTTGAATCCACCGACACCCATCGAGCGCTCGCATCGGCTGTGGTCAATTCGCCAGCGCCGATCGATGTTTCCGGCTGCAAACGACGGCTCCCTGCTTGCATGAGACGCTGCATCATCGGCACGAGGACCGGGCCATCACCCAAGCTCGACCATTCTTTCACCGGGAGAGAAGCGCAGAAGAATACTTCGCCGCGACCCACGGTTTGCCTGGTCAAGAACGGGACGCCATCATCGAGAGCCGCGAGCACGTTCTTCGCGCCGAGGATTAATTGCCGCCGATGAAATGCGATCTGAGATACCGGCAAGCTCATGCCTTCGTCGGTCTTGGCGAGCGGTCCCTGATCCTCATCCCAACGGAGTATTCGGTAGGTCTTTTCGCCAATGGCACTCTGGACCTCTCCCCAGCCAAAGCCTGCGAACTGTTGGGCATCGGGACGGCCGGGAGGGAGGAAGAGCGCTACTCCGCCTTGTTGAACGAAGGATCGCACACGTTCTGCCGTGGCGCCGCCGGGCAAAGTCTCCTGCCATACCAGCAGCGTGCTGTCGTCCCAATTCGCGGTTTCAAATTCAGAAGGAGATACGATTTGCATCCCCTCCTGCGAGCTATTGGCTAGCGCCCCGGCGGCGAACCTCAGATATTTGGCCCTCGCAGGATCACTGGTCACAAGGGTCGCTCGCGAAATCGTGTCCTGCCCATAGACAAAATAGGCCGTATTATCACGGCGATTCGCATCCGCCGGAAGCGCGAAGGATCCCCAGCCCCCGGATTTCTTGCCGCCAATATCGGCCTTGTGCCGCCAGCGGAGAGCTTGGCCGTCCATAATCAATTCGAGCTGAGAGCGCGTGTCATCCAGGGTGAGATCGAGCGGAACGGGTTCGGTGGCCGGCAAATTGCGTTGCAGATCGGCCACGAAATGAAGTTCTCCCTTGTCAGCCCGCCGCCGTCGCGTGATTTCCTTCAGAGCAATCGACGTGTTGGACTCCTGGCTCGGATCCATGGCCAGCAATCGCACTCGGACCCGTTGCGGCAATGAGCTCAGTTGTCCCGCCACAATCTTCCATCGGGCGTCCTCTGGCAGCCAATTGCTCCGCTGCAGATCCGATGCGATCCATATCTCAGCCGTCCCGGACTGGTTCTCGACCAGCCATTTCAGAGCGGCTTGAAACATGGCCGGAATATCCGCCGCAGTGTCCGTGGCCGCAGTCAACGAGAGCCCCGCCAGAGTGCCTGAATTAGAAATCTCCTGCGGCGTCCGAAACGCATTTTCGATGAGCACCAGATGGCTCGTCTCCTCGAACTTTTTCGCGGCTTCCGAAAAGAGCTTCAACGCCTGCTCGCGTCCGGTGATGGTGGTGCCTGCAATCTGCCTCTCCATGCTCGCCGAGCGATCCAACAAAATGAGGATGACATCCGGCGCCGGCGAAAGCGCCCAACCCAGCCAGCCTCCAGCCAAGGGACGGCTCAGAAAAAGAATCAACGTCAGGACAGCCAGCACTCGAAACAGAAGAATCAAGAACTGTCGCAATTTCGCATGGCTGATCGAACTGCGCGTGGCCGAAATCAGAAACCGCATTGCCGCCCATGGTTGAGGCCGATGCCGGAGCCGGTTGATCAAATGGATAATGATCGGCACCAGCACCAGAGGCAGCCCCCACAACACAATCGGCTGAAGAAAAGTCATGGTCTTAGCAAGGAGCTCGGCGGGGGCTAGGCGGCATAGCGGGCGCGCTCCACCAGGAAGTCCGCCAGAACTTTCCCGTACTCCTGGTCCGTGACCACTTGCCGGTAATCCGCCTTGAACTCGTGGCAGCCATCCTTCAGCCGACCCAGAAAAGCGCGCAACTGCTGAAGGTATTCATCCCGGATCGTTGCCGGCTCCGTCACCAAACTGAACGAGCTTTCCAAATCCACGAAACGCACCGGACGATCGAATTGAAAATCCAGCTCCATCCGATCTAGCAGATGAAAAACGACCAGGTCATGTTTTTGAAATCGCAGGTGTTGAAAACAGTTCAACAACGCTACGGGATCGGCGAAGAAGTCAGAGAAGATGATCACCAAAGCGCGGCGCCGAACTTTCTCGGCTAGATCGTGCAACGCCGAGACTAATCCAGTCTCACCGATAGGCTCGACCTTCCCCAACATTTCCAAAATAAGCTGAAGGTGCGCTGGATTGCGTCGGGGAGGAATCTCGAACACGGTTTTTTCTCCCACCGATAACAACCCAGCCGCGTCGCCCTGATGGACGATCAGATAGGCCAGCGTGGCGATCATCCGGCGGGCGTAGTCCAGCTTGCTGCCGTGTTTTCCGATAAAACGCATCGAGGCACTGGAATCGAACACCAGGTAGCATCGGAGATTTGTCTCGGCTTCAAACTCCTTCATGTAGAAGCGATCCGAGCGCGCAAAGACACGCCAGTCCAACCGACGCAGGTCATCTCCCGGCACGTAATTGCGGTATTCGGCGAATTCCACGCTCGAGCCGCGGTGAGGGCTCCTGTGCTGGCCTGAGACGGTGCCCTCCATGGGAAAGCGGGCCAAAAGAGGCTGGGCCATCAGTCGCGCGAGAACCTGTGCGTCCAGGTATTTTGCACTGGCTTCAGCCACGTCGCGTCTCCGCTTGAATTTCCTTCAGGAGCCGGTCCACGATGACCGTGCTGGTGATCCCTTCGGACTGCGCCTGAAAATTGGTGAGAATGCGATGCGTCAACACCGGTTGAGCGACTGCCTCCAGATCTTCCATTCGCACAAGATAACTCCCCTGGAGCACCGCATGAGCTTTCGCGCCTCGGATCAGATACTGCACGGCCCGCGGGCCGGCACCCCAGGTGACCCACTTCTTGAGCCAGTCCGGCGCCTGCTCGGATCGTGGACGAGTGCGCCTCACTAGATCGACAGCCGTATCATAAATGTGATCGGGGACTGGCACGCGCTGGACGACTTCCTGAAAGTGCAAGACTTCCGCTCCGCTGATGAGCTTCTGCAACGGCGGGGGTGCCGCTCCCGTGGTCTCGCGCGCGATCCGCCGCTCTTCGTCCCGGTCCGGATAATCAACGTGAATGAAAAACATGAACCGATCCAGTTGCGCCTCCGGCAGGGAGTAAGTGCCCTCCTGTTCGATGGGATTTTGCGTCGCCAAAACAAAGAAGGGCGAAGGCAAAGAAAAGAAACGGCCCGCCACTGTGACCCGATGTTCCTGCATCGCTTCGAGGAGGGCGGATTGTGTTTTCGGCGGAGTCCGGTTGATTTCGTCTGCCAGGACGATGTTGGCAAAAACGGGCCCTTTAACGAAGACAAATTCGCGCCTGCCAGGCTGGTCGGTCTCTTGCAGGATATCCGTGCCGGTAATGTCCGAAGGCATCAGGTCCGGCGTGAATTGAACTCGGTTAAACTGCAATGACATGACCTGGGCCAGGGAATTAACGATCGTCGTTTTCGCCAGCCCCGGAACTCCCATGAGCAGGGCATGGCCGCGCGCCAGAATGCAAATGAGCATTTTCTCGATCACTTCTTTCTGGCCGATGATCACCTTGGCGAGCTCTACTCGCATGCTCTGATAGATTCGGCGTAGCTCATCAGTCGCCGCGACATCGCCCTGAGGAGGCACAACGGAGGTGGATGTGGGCGCTCCGGAGTGGTTCTTGTTCTTGGCAACGTGTGCCGCGTGTTGAGTCATATAAAAATGATTTGCTGCCTTAGTGAAGGCGACGCTGATCAATCCGGTCAATAACAGACTTCAAATCAAGTGGCTGGCACAACACGCTGAAAGACGACAGCACTCAAAAACAGGAGCAGGAAGATGAGCGCGGTCTGATGGGTTGCGTCCGCGACGGCCAAAAGATCCACAAGGCTTATACCCGCCAAGAGGCCAGAAACGGTGCGCCCGATATGACGAGCCGGCCCTCCAAACGTATGGCGAAGGCATTTGATTATCCAAAGCACCAGAATGACAGAAAGCAAAAACGCGCGGTCACGGTAAGGGCCAGCATTCGCGATCATGGCCAGCAGAATAGGGGCGGCCAATAGACCGCAAGGCCAATAGCGAAGCACACCTCTCAAGCTTTCCTGGCGAGCCAGGTAACTCAGCCCAATGATATAGGCCGCCAGCGCAACAGCGCTCCATAGCGTAAGCCCGGTCACCCCTTCGACCGTTGTGGAGCCTGCCGCCAAATATAGAAAGAAGCGGCACGCTGCCATCACGAGAGGCGAGAAAGTGATCAGTTTATGGACGGCATCGTAGAGAAGAATGCTGCCAGCAAGAAGCAGGGCTAGGATGGCAGTAGTATTCCCAAGAAGCGTCAGGCTAAAGCCACCAATGCTCACGCCGGCAAATCCCCAAAACCAGACCCGCCCCAAGCTAATTGCCCCGGAAGGAATGGGCCGTTCCTTTCGGTGCTCCTTATCGAACTCGGCATCAAAAGCGTCGTTCAGGAACATTCCGCCGACGTATAAAAACGTGGCGCCAAAGCAAAGCAACGCAAGCCTCCCCAGCGGGCCGCCGCCACCGAGCAGCCAACCCGCCAAACAGTTTGACCATACGGTGGGCAGGTTTGAGACGCGGCCTAACACAAGCAACGTTCGGAGTTCGCGGAGCGACGCAGTCAGGGCAAAAGGCATTTGCAAATGAGGAAATCAGGAAGGCGAGAAAAAGCAATACGAGGCTGCGCCTATTCAGCGAGATTGAGAAACCCACATGATTTTTGTTGCATTTCGGGGAGCGATTGGAGATTATGTCTTCCAATCTCGACCTCCAGACGGTTTCTGCGCGATGCACGTGCATCGTAGAATTGCGCCCGTCGCGACTGGTTGGAAAACTGAAAACGCATAAACTTCAATGAAAAAACTGAACAGTTCAATTGCCAGACGATCCGTAGCGCTCCTCGCGTCGTTGTTGCTGGGCTTGGCCGCTCAGGCCCAGACCACCACTCCAAATGTAAAAGTTGAAACCCTCGGCATCGGAGCTTCCGCGCTTCTGGGAGGTCCACTGACCGATAAAAATGGCGATGGCT
>SIBF01000002.1 GCA_009695275.1 Pedosphaera sp.
CGCAAAACCACGCGCCCACTCCGGAAAAGTCCGACAAACGCGCGATCCCGGTCGCTTTGATCCCTCACCAGCACTCAAACCATCGTTCGCGAGAAATTTTCCTCCAAAATTTCCGACCAACAAGTCCACTATGAATTTTGCAGGCTAGATCCAGTTTCACTGTCTGAGAAACGACCCAGACTGAACACAAGCACAATTAAAAATAAACTTATGATAAACTTGAAAAACATATCCACCTTCCTGGCGATAATCGTCATGGCAGGCTCTGTTAGCGCAGTTCCGGTAACGCAGCTCACGCCAAGTGGAACTACCGTTTACGGCTCGTACTATGCATTTCTGTCGTACTACATTGCTAAGAACGGAACCGGGGATGGCGGTAGCAATTCGAACAACTCCGAGCATAATCTGTATCGCCTCGAGACTTACTTCATTGATGTCGATAGTAATTGTCAGGGAATTGTTGCAGATTGGGAGAGCTATAAGCCTGCCACACAAACTGCTAACTGGTTGGGCGGAGGGCTGGCTGGATGGGAGTACGCTGTCATTCACTATGGAAATGGTCTCAATATTGGGGCGCCCAACGGGCTTGGGGGGTTTGTTACAGCATACGCTCTCAATGGGAATGATTCTTTTCAATTTCCTAGTGAGAGTTTCTCCAGCATTGACCTCTATAGTTGCAATGGTGACCATCGAGTTCCAGACAACGGATCTTCCCTTGCGCTCCTTGGCATCGCCTTGACTTCCATCGCTGCCCTCTCACAAGGACGTTGGTTGGCAAAAGCCTGATATCGAGAACGAGCAGGTGTAACAGCTGCGACTCGGGTTCACGAAGTTTGACCAAAACAAGCCGCCATACCATGGCGGCTTGTTTCTATTTTGTCATGTGCCGGAGATCATAGGCTGCCTGAGGAATAGGTTCATGTGGGGGTAAAGACTTTGGAATCGGGAAGCCAATTCTTAACCACTCGCTTGGAAGGTCAGCACTGGACTGGCGCAGTCCTCCCCTTGATTCACCGGTGCTTTCAGACCCGGTCGCTTTTAGAGGTCCGCCGGCTCAGGTTCTACTTCCTGTGGACTCTTTCGTCTTTCGGCAGGTGCGTTGCTCAGAATTGTGCCAGCACTTCCGACGAATCAGCACATAGCGAAATAGTCTCGGACTCACCATTAAAAAACCGCGATTGCCGGTGTGAACGAAATCTTGGGACGAGATGGAATTCAGGCATGGAAAACTCGACTCAATAGGGTTGCTTGGAGATCGAAGGCAGCTTTTTCTCGATGCCGGACAAAGCCTTTTTCCAACTTGGGGACACCGTCGCATTCAGCTCGAAGGTCGGTCTGCACCGGCGGTGATCCAGGTTTTCAGACTCGAACATTGTCAAATTGTCATGGCTTTGGGTTTCTGTTATACCGTTGGGCACCATGCGAGTCCTGCATACCCATAAACCTATCTCCGAATTCATTCGCAGCCTGATCCTGTCGCTCGTCACCGCCTGCTTCATCGCGCAAACAGCGGTAGCCGCTGACGCTGCATCCGGTGCCGACACCAACAGTGTCCTTCTCACGATTGAAGGCAAAGTTGAGCTGCTCCCTGTCGGCGCGGCGGACTGGACTGCCGCGGAAACCAACAAAGTGCTCAAGGCGGGTGACCAGGTTCGCACTGCATTTCGCAGCCGCGCCACGCTGCGTTTATCCGACCTTACCGTCATGCGGATGAACCAGCTCACGACACTCCTCATCCAGGCACCCAAAGGTCCCGGAGCCAAACCCGGCCTCGATCTGAAAGCCGGTGCCGCCTATTTCTTCGGTCGTGACAGACCCAGCGAGAGCGAATTCCGCACGCCTCAGACTTCCGGAGCCATCCTCGGGACTGAATTCGCCCTGGAAGTCACACCTGACGGGCGCACGATCGTCACTCTCATCGACGGCGTGGTTCAACTCAACGCCGACCAGGGGCAGCTTCAGTTGAACAGCGGCGAACAGGGCCTGGTGCAGGCAGGCCAGCCACCGCGCAAGACCGCCGTGATTGACGCCAACAGCATCATTCAGTGGTCGCTTTATTATCCTGCGATTCTCAATCCATCCGAACTGGGACTCTCCGCTGCCGAACAAAAGGCTCTTTCCGTCTCGCTCGACGCCTACGGTGCCGGAAGCCTGCCCGCCGCGCTTGCAAGTTATCCGGACGGTCGCACTCCGGCATCACCACAGGAACGGATTTACCTCGCTCAACTAGTGCTGGCCGCCGGACAGGTCGTTCAGGCTGAGGAGCAACTCAATCAGATCAACGCGGGCGGCGACCAGAACCAGCGACTAGGAGCGGCGCTACGCCTGATGATTGCCGCAGTCAAAGGACAGGAAGCATCGCAAAGCTCCGCGCTATCCGGCACTTTGGCCACCGAGCTTCTCGCCGCCTCCTACTACCACCAATCACGTTTCAAATTGACCGAAGCTCTCACCGCAGCTCGCGCCGCCACAGCCAGGTCTCCTGAGTTCGGTTATGCGTGGGAGCGGGTCGCGGAACTGGAATTTGGCCACGGCCGGTCGGACGCCACCGCCGCCGCGCTCGACAAAACACTCCAACTCTCACCCCGCAACGCCCAAGGCATCGCCCTGAAAGGCTTTGTTCTCGCCGCGCAGAACAAGATCGCCGCCGCTCAAGAAACGTTTGATGCCGCCATTGCCGCTGACGGCGCGCTCGGCAACGCATGGCTCGGTCGTGGCTTGACCAGGATTCGCCAGGGCCGCGCCAACGAGGGCCGCCTTGATCTCCAGGTTGCTGCCACGCTCGAACCCCAACGTGCCTTGCTCCGCAGTTATCTCGGCAAGGCTTTCGGTAACGCGGGCGACCCGCGTAGAGCCATGCACGAACTCGAGCTAGCCAGGAAATTCGACCCCAACGATCCGACTGCGTGGCTTTACTCCGCATTGATCGCGCAACAACAGAACGAGATCAATCGCGGCGTGAGTGATCTCGAAAAATCCCAGGAGTTGAATGACAATCGCCGCCTCTTCCGCTCGCGCCTGTTGCTCGACCAGGACCGCGCGGTACGCGGTGCGAATCTAGCATCGCTTTACCGTGATGCGGGTATGAACGACCTCGCGCGACGCGAAGCCGCCCGGTCCGTCGATGCCAGTTACGCGAATTATTCCGCGCACCTTTTCCTCGCGGAAACCTACGATGCGTTGCGCGATCCGAACCAGGTGAATCTCCGTTATGAAGCTCCCTGGCTAAACGAGCTTCTCCTCGCGAACCTCCTCGCGCCCGTCGGCGCCGGGCCGCTTTCGCAGAATGTTTCCCAGCAGGAGTACTCACGCTTGCTCGAACGTGACCGCCTCGGCGTCAGCGCCAGCACCGAGTACTTGAGCCGTGGCGAGTGGAACCATTACAGCTCGCAATTCGGAACCTTCGGCAACACCAGCTACGCCATCGACGCGGAGTATCACACATCACCCGGCCAGCGTTTGAACAATGATCGCGAGCAGCTCACGCTCTATGGAAAGTTCAAGCAGCAGCTCACACCGCAGGACTCGCTCCTCATCCAGACGATCTACTACGACGCCGAGGCTGGAGATCTCGCCCAGTATTACAATCCCGCCAGCGCGAGCCCCACGTTGCGCCTGAGGGAAAAGCAGGAGCCCAATGTCTTCGCCGGCTGGCATCACGAATGGGCGCCCGAAAGCCATACGATCCTGTTGGTTGGAAGATTGCATGATGATTTCCTGCTCTCCGACCCCAGCGGTTCCACTCTGACGTTTAACCGAAACACGAATGGAATTGTGACGAGCGTCGTGCCGCGCGGATTCTCACTGAATTTCGGGAGCCAGCTCGAAGCCTTCACCAGCGAACTCCAGCATATTCTCCAGAAGGGCAACCATACATTGATCGCTGGTGGACGAGCGCAATTGGGCTCCTTCGACAACCAGGGTTCGCTTCAGATTCGCGGATTTCCAGGTCCGGATGTGTTCGCGCCGACGACGAACAACTTCGAATACCTTCTCCGCCGTTTCTCCGTGTATGTCTATGATCACTGGCAGATACTCGACTCGTTGCGGCTGACTGCGGGGCTGACGTTCGATCACTTGCAGCATCCGGGGAACAGTGAGATTCCACCGTTGTCCAAGGACGATAAGTTGAGCGAGGACAAGTTTTCTCCCAAAGCCGCCATCGAATGGTCGCCGACCCGGGAGATCACGGTTCGGGGCGCCTACACACGGTCACTGGGCGGCGTTTTCTTCGATCAGAGTGTGCGCCTGGAGCCAACGCAACTGGCCGGTTTCAACCAGACGTTTCGCAGCTTGATACCGGAGTCCGTGGCAGGTCTGGTGCCAGGTACCGAGTTCGAGACAGGCGGGGCTGCCGTTGATCTCAAGCTCCCCACTCGAACTTACCTGAGTTTCGTGGGAGAGATTCTCACGTCGGATGGCGAGCGAACCGCTGGAACTTTCAATCGAGTTTCGGGCGTCTTGAAGGCAACTTCGTCCTCCGCTTCACAGACATTGGAGTACCGGGAGCGATCCGTTGGCGTGATCGCGAATCAACTGGCCGGCCAGAACTTCTCTTTTGGAGCGAGCTATCGGCTGAGCGTAGCTGAACTTCAGGATGCATTCACGGACGTTCCGACGACAGCGACCGCCACGGGAGGTTTCGCCGCCCGTCGTGATTTGACCGGCACCATGCATGAAGTCGTTCTCACGGCTCGATTTCATCATCGCTGCGGATTCTTCAGCGAAGCGGATGCACTTTGGCTCATGCAATCGAACTCTGGCTACACTCCCGCGTTGCCGGGTGACGATTTCTGGCAGGTGAACCTCTACGCCGGCTACCGCTTTCGCAACCGCATCGCTGAGGTAAGGCTCGGCCTGCTCAATGTCGCTGATCAAGACTACCGGCTGAACCCGCTCAACCTTTACCGCGAACTGCCGCGCGAGCGCACTCTCGCTGCCAGTCTGAAACTGAATTTCTAAGACACCTCGTAAGTCCGGGAATGCGCATTGGAATTCAAGCCTTGAATGGACAACTGGCCGTACTGCGCTTAACTAACTGCCAGCCATGAACCATCGCCCCCCTCCCACTTCAAGTAGCAAACGCACGCCGCGTCGCGGCTTCACCCTGATCGAACTGCTCGTGGTCATCGCGATCATCGCCATCCTGGCGGGCATGTTGCTACCTGCGCTATCGAAGTCCAAGACCAAGGCGCAAGGGATCAAGTGCATGGCCAGTGGTCGTCAGATGATGCTCGCATGGCGTCTTTACCTCGACGATTCACAGGACCGCGTGCCCCAGTCGTTCGGCCCGAACGAATGGGTGCATGGCTCGCTCGATTTCAGCGGGGGCAATCGGAGCAATTGGGATATCAATCAGGACATCACCAAGAGTCTGCTTTGGTCCTACTGCGGTAACAGCGCCGACATCTGGAAATGTCCGGCTGACAACAGCACCGTGAAAGTCACAGGTGTGACCAAGACGCGCGTTCGCAGCATCGCCATGAATGCGTGGTTCAATTCCACCGACGTCGAGGGCTTCACTGCCGGATTCAAGAACTTCAAAAACATGAGCGACCTCACCGATCCCGGACCGAGCGGCACCTGGGTGTTTCTCGATGAACGCGAGGACAGCATCAACGACGGCGAATTCGTCGTCGGAATGAATGGTTACCCGGACAAACCGCAGCAATGGTCGATCGTCGATTTCCCGGCCAGCTACCACAACGGAGCCGCGGGCTTCTCCTTTGCCGATGGTCACTCTGAAATCAGAAAGTGGAAGGACGCGCGGACCAAGCCGGTTCTGAAGAAGGGGCAGCTCCTTTCATTGGGTGTTCCATCGCCGAATAACCCCGACGTTCTCTGGATGATGGAGCGCTCCACGCGGAAGGCGAAGTGATGGAAGTGCCCTGGGAGAACTTCACGGGAAACTTGGAGACTCGGTGCGCCTGAAATGGTCAAAGCTCTGGCCGGCGCTCATCGGTGCGCTCATCGCATCGGGCGTGGGTGTTGTCCTTGTGTATTATCCCTTGGGGCGCGGGCTGGTGAATCTCAGTTACGACGTTCCCCTCGCGCTGCGGCAGCGTTTCCAACCGCCACCGGTTCCTCAAGATGCCGTCATCATCTACATCGACGGCCAGTCAGCTGATCGGTTGAAGCAGGAAGTTTCGCGAACATGGGAACGCTCCCTGCACGCGAAACTCCTGAATCGACTCACCGCCGATGGAGCGAGGTCCGTCACCTATGATATTTTCTTCGCAGATCCGAGTCCGCCGGAGAAGAAAACCCAGGACGAGGAATTCGCCCAGTCGATCAAGCGCAATGGACGCGTTGTGCTGGGTGCTGACTTTAGTCATCTGGGCTACGAAAAGGATGCCGGTGCCATCGGGATGCAGATCATGCCGCCATTGGACATCTTTTCAGAGTCAGCGGCGAACCTCGCCTCTGTGGAGACGAATCCGGACAACGATCTGGTCATCCGCCGCCACCTCCCGTTTTCCAAGCTAGACCTAGTGCCTCCCCTGGCCTGGGCCGCCGCTGAACTTGCGGGAGCCTCCTCCGCAACTTCCGCCGTGGTCCGCGCCACCGAGCGTTGGATCAACTATTACGGGCCACCTCGGAGCGTCCCGAGCTTTAGTTTTTACCGCGCGGTTTCCGAGGATCCGTTGGACCTGCCGCTGCCACCAGGATTCTTCAAGGACAAGTCCGTCTTCATCGGCGGTGGATTTGTGACCCGCCTCGCCAGCGACCGCAAAGATGAATTTGCCACTCCGTTCTGGTTGAATCGCGAGAAGTCCACCGACCTGCGGTTCATGGCCGGAGTCGAGATGCACGCCACGGTCTTCCTGAATCTGCTCCGCGGAGAATGGCTCACGCGGACCCCCGGCGGCACAGAATTCTGGCTGATGTTGGGCAGCGGCGCGGTTCTCGGTTTCAGCCTGACGAGGCTTCGCCCTGTGCTTGCAAGCATGCTTGCCGTGTCGGCCGCCGCGATGTTCGCGGTTATCGGATACGTTGCTGTGACGCATTATCTAACTTGGTACCCGTGGGCGATTCCGGTTCTTGCGATCATTCCCACAGCCTGGGGTTGGTCCGTTTTTTACAACTCGGTCAGCCTTTATGTGCAGAAGCGAGTGCTCGAACAATCCCTCTCGCGCTACCTTTCTCCCAAGCTCGTGAGAATCTTCGCCAACCGGCCGGAGTTCCTGAAAACCGGGGCGGACAAACAGCTCATCACCATCCTCTTCAGCGACATTGCCAACTTCACCAGCCTGTCCGAAGGCATGGATGGAGATCAACTGGCCAAATCGGTGAACTCCTATTTTGATCGTGCCGTTCCCTCCTGCATTTTCAAAACCGATGGCACTGTCATGAAATTCATCGGCGATGCCATCTTCGCCATCTGGAACGCGCCCGAGACGCAGTCAGATCACCACCTTCGCGCCTGCCGCGCCGCGCTGTTGCTGCGCGACGAGATGAGTGACTTCAAACTGGCAGGTTCCGACATACCGCTTCGAACCCGCATCGGCCTTCATACTGGAATTGCCAACGTGGGCAACTTCGGCAGCGCGGAAAAGTTCGGCTACGACGCCATTGGCGAGAGCATCAACCTCGCCTCGCGCATGGAGGGCTTGAACAAGCACCTCGGCACTGACGTGCTGATCACAGGCGAGACACACCAGGCCATCGACGGCCAGTTGGTCAGCCGCCGTCTGGGATCTTTTCGCCTGAAGGGCTTTGAAAAGGCCGTGGAAGTTTTTGAACTCGTGAGCGAGCCGGAAAAGGCTGCTGAATCCAAAGCCTGGCGTGAAAACTTCGCCGAAGGCTTGAAGCGGTTCGTGCAGCGAGAATTCACCGAAGCCGAGACTGCCTTCCACCGCGTTCTGGAGCTCAAACCTGGCGACGGCCCTTCCAGCTATTACCTCGAACGCATCACGGAATTGGAAACCTCACCACCCGGGCCCGACTGGACAGGAGTCATCGAGCTGAAGGAGAAGTGATCAGCGGAGGTAATTGAGAATTAGGAAGGCGGCGCATCCGGTCGGCTTGAGATGCAAACTGTTAGTGAACTCCCTTTTCCGACTTCACCTGCGTCCTGGAGTTTTGGTTTGCGCCGGACTTGACCTCCGGTAGTGTCGGGCCGCGAACGTGCGGGTGAGAGGCCGAATCCCAGTCGATCGTGATATGAAACCGCAGTCGAAGAAAACCAAGAAACCTTCTGATTCAAAGAAGCTGTCCAAGCCCATCGCTGCCAAGCCCATCGCTGCCAAGCTCAAACCGGCCAGAGTTTCCAAATCGAAAACATCCAAAACCGTTGTCAAAGCCAAGTCTCCGGCAAAGGCTCGCAAACCAGCTTCAAAGACAGCCGCAAAGCCTGCCAAGCCGGCTCGAGGATCCGATGTCAAACTCAAGGCCGTGTCTCCTCCCCCGGTGCCTGGATCGCGACCGGTTCAACGCCGGCTGGCGATTCCGAAACTACTGCTCGAAGGAGACGCCCCGTCACAGGTTCTGCCCGTGCCGAGTGGGCCGGGCGAACGTTACGCGCTGGGGCCGGTAGCTCCGGCCTTTTCAGTTGCCGGTTGGGAGACGCCTGGCGAACTGCCGGAAGGCTACGGAACAAAAAAGCTTTTTCTGACAGCGCGCGACCCTCACTGGCTTTTCGCCTTTTGGGATCTCACCACGGAGCAGCGGCAGGAGTACAACAGGCAATCCGCGGAAGGACACCTCGTGGTACGAATTTATCTGAATTCTTCCCGCAGAGAGATGGTCTCGGAAACTCAAGTTCATCCCGAGTCCCGCAGTTGGTTCATTTTTGTCGGGCAGGGAGGCGCTCGTTATGTCGCCGAGCTGGGCTACCTCTCGAAGAAGGGGAGCTGGCACTCGATCGCGATGTCGCCCGCAACGGTAACGCCTCCGGATCGTCAATCGGATGATGTTTCGGCGCAGTTCGTGACGCTTCCTCAGGCAGTGAAGTTTGAGGAAGTCGTGGTGGCGGCGCGCGAGGCTCTCGCGGAAAGTTTGCCTTTGGTGGAGATGATCGAGCAGTTACGTTCCGAAGGGCACGCTGGACTTCCCCGGATTCCCGAACCGCAGGTCGCGGGCACGAGCGAGGTCGCCGACACTCCGGCTCCTCAGCCCGACTGGACGCCCGCACAGACGGAGGCGCTGGCCAAAGTGATCAAGCTGGACAGCCTGCGTCGCGTCTGGATGGGATCACTGGAAATCACGGAATTGATCCGCCGCCAGCTCCAGGTGGACGAGATCACAGGCGGAGCGGGTGGGATGGCCGCACTGGGCGCGGTTCTGAGCAATTTTGAACTCGGGGTTTCAAGCCCAACCCGCGCCGTGGATGCGAAGCGCGGAAAGAAGCGCTGTTTTTGGTTCAATATCAATGCGGAGCTGATCATCTACGGTTCCACGGAAAAGGATGCCGAGGTTACGATTGGCGGGCGTCACGTAAAACTGCGTCCAGACGGCAGCTTCAGTTTCAGGTTTGCATTGCCCGACGGCCAGTATGAACTTCCCGTGACGGCGGTCGCGTCGGACAAGGAAGAGGAGCGCCGGGCGTCCCTGACCTTCGCGCGCTCGACGGATTGCCTGGGGGACGTGGGAGCGCATCCGCAGGAATCCGGGCTGCGAGCGCCGGCGCCTGAAAACGTGCCATGATCCGCATCAAGGCCCCTCGCTGAACTCATGCAAGGTTACCTCGCACTCATTCTGCACGCGCATCTGCCGTATGTCCGGCATCCGGATCACGACCGAT
This sequence comes from Pedosphaera sp., assembly GCA_009695275.1. GTDB lineage: Bacteria > Verrucomicrobiota > Verrucomicrobiia > Limisphaerales > F1-12-MAGs170 > F1-120-MAGs170. The sequence continues at coordinate 9,743 of SIBF01000002.1, forward strand.
TCCTGGAAGAGAACTGGTTGTTTGAGGCCATCACGGAATGTTATCTGCCGCTGCTTGACGTGATGGAACGATGGGTTGCCGACGGCATCCAGGCCCGGCTCACGCTTACACTCACTCCGACCTTGTGCTCATTGTGGCAGGACCGGCTTCTGCAGGATCGCTACGTGCGCTACCTCGATGGTTTGATCGATCTGGCCGACAAGGAGGTTCATCGCACCCATTGGGACAAGGCGCTGAATCCGATCGCTGAATTTTATCTGGCTCGTTTCCGTGCGGCGCGGGCGTCTTATTTCCGCCACAATCGGGATCTGGTGAGCGCCTTCCGGGGGCTCCAGGATGTTGGCCTGATCGAGATCATCACTTCCGCCGCGACCCATGCGTTGCTGCCTTTGCTCCATGATTGCCCCGGGTCGATGCGTGCGCAGATACTCCTGGCTCGGGACCATTACCGCACGTGTTTCGGACGTGAACCGAGAGGCATCTGGTTGCCGGAATGCGCCTATGCCGACGAGTTGGAGGAGTTCCTGAAGGAGGCGAATATCCGTTGGTTCCTCTTGGAGTCGCATGGTCTGATGAATGCCTCGCCCCGTCCGCGCTACGGAACATTTGCTCCGGTCTTTACGCCCGATGGAGTCGCTGCGTTTGGCCGTGACTTCGATTCAGCGCGCCAGGTCTGGAGCCGGAACGAGGGTTATCCCGGCGATCCGGCTTACCGGGATTTCTACCGCGATATTGGGTTCGACCTGGATTACGATTACCTCAAGTCATACCTTCCCGCCCCGCCCAACCGCAGCTTTACCGGCATCAAGTACTGGGCAATCACGGGGGCGGATCCGAAACAAACTTACAATCGAGCCATCGCACTCGATCGCGCAGCCGCACACGCGCAGCATTTTCTGGATGCGCGCGTTCAACAAGTGATGCAAGCAGCGGCAATCATGGACCGGCCACCGATCATCATGGCCCCGTACGACGCGGAACTCTTCGGCCACTGGTGGTACGAGGGACCAGAATTCCTCGATTATTTCGTCCGCAAAACAGTCTTCGATCAGCAAGTTGTGAAACTCGCGACTCCCGAGGAATACCTGGGATGGCACACGACGCAGCAGGTCGCCCGTCCGAGCGCTTCCAGTTGGGGCGAGGAAGGCTACTGTAAGGTCTGGCTCAACCCCGCCAACGAGTGGATTTATCCCCATCTCCGCGTGGCTCACGAGCGGATGGTGGACCTGGTGCATCGGCATCAGAATCCGGAGCCGCTGACCGAGCGTGCTCTTAAACAAGCGGCGCGGGAGCTGTTGCTGGCTCAGGCGAGCGACTGGCCCTTCATTCTGCGCACCGGCACCAGCCCGGAATACGCGCGCCGCCGTATCAAAGCTCACCTGCTTCGTTTCCTCGCGCTCCACGAACAGCTCACGCTCACTCGCATCGACGAACCCTGGCTCGCTCACATTGAGTGGCTGGACAATCTCTTCCCGGACATAAATTACCGTTGCTGGGGTTGAGCAAGGCCAACTTAAACAACCGGCCAGATTGGTGAAACGTTCGCTCAATTTCGCGACACAGAGCCGCAGTATTTGCCTGAAATTGAACCTTGGAGCGAAGATCAGGACAGGCAGAAAGTAGCACTTGATTTCGAGCACTCCTCGGGTAGCTTCCGCTTCCCGCTTGCGACCGTTCGATTTACCAGGATGGCAGGCGAAGGAACGAATTTTATATGGCAACAGCAAATGATATCCGCAAAGGAATGGCGATCAGCTACAACGGCGATGTCGCCATTGTGCTCGACAGTCAGCACCGAACCCCAGGCAACCTCCGCGCCTTTGTTCAAGCCAGCATCCGCAGTATCAAGACCGGTAAAAGTTCCGATGTGCGATTCAGCTCCACGGAAAAGATCGAGGTCGTGCCGCTCCAGACCCGGCGCATGGAGTTCAGCTACCTGGATGGTGAAGATTACGTCTTCTCCGACCCCGAGAACTACGAAACCACCACCTTGCCAAAAGAGCTTGTCGGTGACGTCAAGAATTATCTTGTCGAGAACGCCTCGGTGCAGATGACCTTTGTCAGTGAAAAGGCGGTGCAGATCGAACTTCCGTCCAGTGTCATCCTGAAAGTGACCGATGCTCCAGAAGGCATTCGGGGAGACTCGGCCAACAACATGCAGAAAGCAGTGACCGTTGAAACCGGGATCACTGTTCAGGCCCCTCTCTTCATCAAGACGGGCGAGAAGATCAAGGTCGACACGCGAACGGGCAAGTACATGGAACGCGCCTGAGTCGCGGAACACGCATTTCATCCTTTGAGCGAAAGCCCGCCACGAGCGGGCTTTTTGTTTCGAGAGGTGCGGAAGATGGACTTGGGGGGTAACGCTCGAAGAGCATCGGCCAGATGATCGCAGCGACCGGACTTCGGCACCCACCAGATGCGCCCGTCAGAACCGCCGCGAAACACTGGCCAGGATCAGAAAATCCCCAACCGCTGACGTGCCCAGGATCTGCCTGCCTGCGGCAGCGCTTAATTGCTTTTCCAACACGCTACGTTCCCGGTTGCGCACCAACCCAACGGGCGCACTTAGCGCGAACGAATTCTTGCCCCAGGTTAAGTTCAATCCCGGCTCCACGGAGAGCGTATAACCGGGCCGTCGAAACCCATCATCGCCGCCGCCGATGAGGTCTCGAACTGGTTGTCCTTCAATCCGAGGTCCCAAACTGACCGACAGACCTTTTTGCGGCCATAGTGCGTAGGACAATCCCAGGCGTCCCAAGTATTGATCTGGCACGCCATTGATGTAATTGAAACCGGTTGGGTACCAGGGTACGAAGGTTTCTGTGCCGTTCTTCTTTCGGGGATTGATCAGGTAATAAGCTGCCGCGTAGAGATCGGTGTTCTTGAAGATCCGTTGGAACGCTTTCATCTGCAGGATGATGCCCCAACCGCCATCACCAGGTTGTGTGGAAGTGTCAACCGGGCGCATCACGGGACCCGTAGGTTGGTAGGAGATGTCCTTCGCATTGTAGTCCCCGGTCGGGGCTTTCACTCCGAGACTCAAGGAGACATTGCCATCGCGATGTTTGTCCGGGTCCAACAGCCACGCGTTGCCGACCAAGCTCACATCTCCCAAACCTCCGGCGGTCATGGAGTATGCGGTCACAAAGTCGTGTTCGTAAGCCCAGCGGTGCTCGCCATAGACGAAGGGCAAGTTGAATGTGAAGCTGATTCGCTTGGTGAATGCGTAGGTTGCACTAATCGCAACCGAATAACTGTTGCCAAAGTCTTCCGGACTTTCGAACTGTGTTAGCTCGTGACTGCCGGCAAACACCCGGTCAGAATGCAGCCAGCTATAGGAGAGCGATCCTGCCCATTGTTGGGCCTCCAAATAGGAACCGTCTGCGGCACCCAAACTGGACGCCATTTGCCGGACAGTTCAGAGTTGAGAAAAAGCTTTCGGCGCGGAAACCAGCAAGACGAAAACCATGGCCGAACCGCCGAACCAGGCTTGAGCCTGCTTGGATACTGGAACATTTCGCATAAAAATCTTTCGTTCAAACACCATGAACATTTCCACGACCCAATCGGCGGGCGGAAGGTGGATGACAGGGCGGATTAGCTGCCCTTCAGGTCGTTCTGTCAATCGGCAAAGCGGAACTCCCTATGCAAATAACCCTGTCTATCTGTTGCCGGCTCTTTTCCCGCCGGCCTCATACTTTGCCCAGTCCGCTTTCCGCTTTTCCCAAACTGTTTTCTGCTCTTGGAGGAAAGTAATGAACCCGACGTCGGGATGCAGATTTTTTAGATTGGGGTCATCTCTAAATAGCGGATAACACGGAAATCCAGACTCAGCGGTTTGCTTCAACCACTTGAGCGCCGCCTGTGTCTCGTTCAAGCGCGCATAGGCGCAGGCGATGAAATAAGTGGCGTGATGGGTTTCCCCAAAGCTGACGTTAGTTTTCTGCTCGGCGATCTTGAGTTGCCCGATGGATTCGGCCTTCTTACCTTCGGCCGCCAGCAGCACGGCCTTCATGGCGGTGAGCTCCCCGGGTTGGTCATCGGCGTTCGCATCAAAGTATTTTTGAAGCTTGGCGTTGGCCTCGTTCGTCCTGCCGAGGGCGAACAAAGCCCAGGCCCAGTGGGATCCGCAAAGCGAAGGAAGAATTCCGCTATCAGGGCCGGGCCAGAGCGAGAGGGACTGCTCGTGCTCTCCCTTCCAGAGAAGTGAGCACGCCCGGCTCGCTGACTGGTACAGGCCCTGCCCCAGCGGATCGAGCATCTCCGCTTCATTCGCACAGGCCAGGGATCCGTCGAAGAACCCGGTGTGGTTGTAAACCCAACCCATCCAGTTCAGTGCCTCGCCTGAGCTAGGGTTTAACTTCAGCGCGTCGTGGAAGAGCTGAAGCGCTTTTTCGTGGTCGAAATTTCCTGGGTGCCAATAGAGTCGTCCATTCTGTGCCCACGCCTCGGCCAGCGTCGGATTGAGGGTAATTGCCTTCAATACCGCTTTCTCTGCATTGCCCTTCCACGGCTTGTCGGGTTCCGCCTCGTAGCGATAAAAACGAAAGATGTTAGCGCCGGCAAGAGCCGCCCAGGCGGGGGCAAAGTCCATATCGATGGCGACAGCGCGCTGGTACAATTTGATTTGCTCCTTGTTGGTCGTGTCACCGTCGCCGAGTCTTACGGCCTTCCCTTTGTAGTACAAATCCAATGCCTCTGGTTTGACCCGAAGAGCGCTGGCGAAACGAGCCTGTTCCTCCGGGTGCAACTTCAGTTTCATCTTTCTCACGATGGCCAGAGCGACTTCATTCTGCAAGGTGAACACGTCGCGCACGTCGCGCTCGTACTCTGCGGACCACAGCGGCCGATCAGTCGGCCCCTTGAACAACCGCACGCCGATCTGCACTTTGTCTGTCGCTCGCTTGAATGTCCCTTGGACCACGAAATCCACATTCAAGTTCCGCGCAATCTCCGGCACCGAGTTGGTCGTCTTCTGAAACTGCATCACCGTTGCGCGCCCGATGACCCGCAGTGCGCTGATCCGACCCAAATTGCTGATGAGGTCATCTGTCGTTTCGTTGGCGAAGTAATCCTCGTCCACGACACCGGAGAGATTCACCAGCGGCAAAACGGCCAGCTTCACGGGCGGAGCCTCCTTGTCTCCGCCTCTACCTTGTTTGAAGGCAAACAGCGCCAGCAACAAGACCGCCGTGACCAGGGCGAAGGCCACGGTCGTTCGCCGCAGGAGCCTGCCGCGAGTCGCCGCCCTTTCCCGCAGCGCCAAGTCGGCTCGTCGTTGGCCCAAGGCGCGGAGGTTCCTCGCCAACTGGCCGGCCTCGGCAAAGCGCTCCTGTGGATTGCCCGCGAAGCATTTCTGCAAATCCTCGCGTAACAACGGATCGTTGATCTCACGCGCCCAGTCCGTCGTCAGCGGGTGAGAAAAATCTCCTGCGAGAATTTGAAAGAGTACCACGCCGAGCGAGTAGATGTCCGAGCGCGCCGATGCCGGTTTCCCAGCCAGAAGCTCCGGCGCCATGTAAAGCTGCGTCCCCGTGTGCGACGAAGAGCCGGATCCCATCATCGTCTGCGTAAAACCCGCCTTCGTCAATCCCGCCAGCGCCTCCTGCGAAACCACCTGCCCGATGCCGAAGTCGGTCAGCTTGGCTCTTACCTCGTAGCAGCCGACGTGAGGAGGCTCATTCTTTTCGGCACCACCAGAAGGGACCGCAGTTAGAGCCTCGTTACCTCGGCTGCTACGAACAGTATGAACGAGGATGTTCGACGGCTTCACGTCCCGGTGGATCACGCCCGCTTCATGCGCCGCCTGCAACGCGTCCGCCACTTGCGCCACAATCTCCAGCCGCGTCGCCAGCGGCACCTTCTCCGCCCCGCCTTGCGCCTCCCACCATCCGCGCAAGTCCTGGCCCGCCTCGTAATCCATCACGATGTAAAACGGCGGCGCGTCGAAGAACACTTCCTGAATGCCCACGATGTTCGGATGCTGCCCCACCTTTTCCTTCAACAACCGAAACAACGTCACTTCCCGTTTCAATGAGCGCACGCGATCCGCTCGAAAGCAAAACTTGAACACGCGCCGGTCTTTGAGCGTTTCATGCCGGCCCAGCCACACTTCACCAAACCCGCCTTCGCCCAACTTCTGTTCCAGCACCCATTTTGTGTTCGGCACCGCCTGGCCCAGTGCCGGTCGCCACCCGAGCACTTGTTCCTCGCCGGGCGTCACCTGCCGTTGCGCTTTTACCGAGGTCGTCGGTGGACCACCAGTCTTCTGGCCCGCCTCCGCGATCTCACAAATCTCCACCGCCCCATCGACCCCTTCCAGGACGTATGGCCCGTGATTGAGCCACGAAAGCTGCCCCAGACCTTCCACCGCCTCCGTTCTCACCACTTGCCGCGCGCTGTCGAACACCGCACGGCTCATGAGAATCTGCCCGGGCCGCGCCACTTGCAGCAGCCGCTCGCACAGCACCAACTGCTCGCCGAACTGTTCGTGCGCTTTGTCCGCCTGCGCCTTCACCACTTCACCCAGATGAATGCCGATCCGGCATGTCAACGGCTTGGCCGTCGCCAACTGCATGCCCAAGGCGAACTGCACCGCGCTCGAAGGCCGGGCGAAACTCAACAGCGTCGCATTCCTTCCACGCTCCAGCACCACCGACTGTGAAGACGCTCGCAGGCGTTGCTCGAACAGGGTCTGATGCGCCTGCAGCAGTTGCGTGGCTTCGCGCACTCCCAGCGATTTCTCCACCTCCTCGCCATTCGTGCTCAGAAACAGCAGCGTGACCACCTGCCCGGTGCCAGCCCAGGCCGGTGCCATTACCGCCGTCTTCACCGTCTCTGGCGCTCTCAGACTCTCCTTCAAACTCCGCAGGTCCACGATCAAGTCCCGCGCCGATTGATACCGCTCCTCCGGCGCTTTCCGCAGACACTTGAGGATCATCCGCTCCAACTCGGCGGGCACAGCGGGATTGAATCGCGCCAGTGCTTCCGGCGTGCTTTGTAAAATCTTGTCGAGCGTCTCACTCACATTCCGTCCCGCAAACGGGGCCCGTCCCGTCACCATCTCGTAAAGCACCGTTCCCAAAGCAAACAGGTCCGTCCGCGCATCCACTTCCCCGGCCAGCGCCTGCTCCGGACTCATGTAATTGGGAGTTCCCAACACTTGTCCCACTTGCGTCTGCACCAACGTCGCCGCTTCCTCCGTCGCGCTCTCGACCGCCAGCCGCTTCGCCAATCCAAAGTCGAGCACCTTCACGCGTCCATCGCCGGTCACATGAAGGTTCGACGGCTTGATGTCGCGGTGAACGATTCCCTTGGCATGAGCGGCCGAGAGAGCTTCCACGATTTGCAACCCGATCTCGATCAACTCGGGCATCTCCAGGTTCCCGCGCTTGAGCCGGGCTCCGAGAGTTTCTCCCTCCAACAATTCCATCGCGATGAAGGGGCGGCCGTCTTCCGCTTCGCCCACTTCGTAAATGGTGCAGATGTTCGGATGATTGAGGGCGGCCACGGCTTTGGCCTCGGTGAGAAAGCGCTGTCGATGACGGCTGTCCCCAGCGGATTCAGCCGGGAGGAACTTCAGCGCCACCGAACGGTCGAGCCGGGTGTCCTGCGCGAGAAACACTTCTCCCATCCCTCCGGCACCCAAAGACCGAACCACCTGATAATGTCGGACGGTAGCGAGCATGACACTGGAAGTTTTGCCTTATTCCACAGACTGGTTCAACCAATTCCGTCGGGCAAACCGCCTGGATTGCGCCTTCCGAGAAAGCGCTTCACGGCTTCATACCATCACCGAGGTGGCGAAGAAAAAGCCGTCTGTCCTTCAACTCGCAAAGATCTGATCCATCTCGGTCGAGAGTTTCGTCAGGCCTTCGAGCGAATCGCCGCCGCCCTGTTCCGCAATGCCCCAGCCGTCGAAACCGATTTCGTCGATGGCTTTCATTACTGCAGGCCAGTCGTTGTCGCCCTTGAGAAACTCGATGGCGAAACCCTTGCCGCGTCCCTGGGCATCCGCCTGCTTCCGGCTGAATTCCTTGATGTGGAGCGTGACAATGCGTTTGCCAAGGATACGGGCCCATTGTTCGGGCCAGCCGTAGTGGATGACGTTTCCGATGTCGAAATGCCATCCCACCCACGGACTTTGAAAGTCATCAATGTAACGGGCGGCTTCCATCGGGCTGAGAAGAAAGTTGTTCCAGACATTCTCGATCGCGATCTTAACTTTTAGTTCTGCGGCAAGAGGCAGTGCTTTACGGATTTGTTCCTGGGAGCGTGAGTAGGCATCAGCGTAGGAGACTTGCTTGTTCACGACGCCGGGAACCAGCAGGACCGAGCGAGCGCCATACTTGGCGGCGTCTTTCAACGAATGCTGCAGACCCTCCAGGCCACGCTCGCGAGTGCCGGGATTGGGATGCGTGAGAGTTTCATTCCAGTGAGTGGCGCAGCAGACGCTCGGCACCTTCAGCCCCGTTGCATCGCGCGCGGCGAGAACCTCCTCCTGATTCATGTGGCTCATTGCCTCGATTCCCTCGAAGCCTGCCTCCTTGCAAATCTTGAACTTTTCCATCACCGAACCCTTCGCGCCAACCGTGGACCACATGATGCCCTTGTGGATGTTCGGGCGCTTCTTTCCAGAATCGGCGGCGTGAACCGTTCCGGGGATCATGGCGGCTCCAATGGCGGCGCTGGCGGAGATCTTCAAGAAATCACGCCGGAGAAGTAAGTTGTTCATCACAGGTCGAAGGTTGAGGTTACTTTAATTTTAACAATGTTCGGTCGAATACGGTTCAGGCTCAGATCAGTTTTGTCCGGCCCGGCATCGCCATCTTTGCGATGGGCAGATTCATGTTCCAATCGAGGTTCTCGGGCACGAGGCTCTCCTGGGAGTTGAGCGCCTGTTCCCACGTAACTTCCAATCCGGTGTAAGCCGCCATGCGGCCCATGATCGCCATCATCGTGCTGTTGGCCATGCGCACGCCGTTGTTGATGGGCTGGCCGGCGCGAATGGAGGCAAAGAGTTCGTCGTGCTCCACCTGATACATGTCCGGTTTTTCGCCTTCGTAGGTCCAGGATGTTTCGCCGGAAATATCCACATCCCGCTTGCGGATGGCACCAATGGTTGCCGCTCCTTTTGAACCCATGATGAAATCAGCATTTTGATTGTGGCAGCCCGTGGTCTGGCGCTGCCCCATGAAGGCGCGGATGCCATTCTCAAACTCGTAATTCACCTGGATGTGATCGTAAATGGTCCCCTCATGGTTTGGAATCTGGCGGCCGCCCACCGCCACAGCCTTGATCGGATGCGCGTCCCGCATCGCCCAGGCGATCTTGTCAATGCTATGCACCGCCTGTTCCACCAAGCCATCGCCGCAAAGCCAGACGAAGTTGTACCAGTTCCGCATCTGCCACTGGAGATCAGGCATCCCGGCCGGTCGTTCGCTGGGTGCCGGCATGGGCTTGACCGGCCCGGTGTAGTAAGTGGAGTAAATGGCTCGAACGTCCCCAATCGCTCCGTCATGAACCCTCTTGAACAACTCGCGGCGCGCCAGATCGTAACGCCAGCAAAAGCCGGCCACGAGCGCCAGCTTCTTCTTCTTCGCCATTTCGACCGACTCGATCACCGACCGGACACCCGGGCCGTCGGTCGCCATCGGTTTCTCGCAGAAGATGTGCTTGCCCGCTTCGACCGCCGCTCGCAAATGTTGGGGCCGGAAGCCTGGTGGTGTGGCCAGAATTACCAGGTCCACTCCGCTCTTGAGCACGTTTTCGAAGGCATCGAGGCCAACGAACTTATGCTCCGGCGGCACCTGGACCTTGTCGCCCGCTTCCTTGCGGAGCGTGCTGAGACTTCGTTCAAGCTGGTCGCTGAACGCGTCGCCCATCGCGGTGAGGGCGACATTCGTGTCCGCCTTGAGAGCCTGGCCTGCGGCCCCGGAGCCGCGTCCCCCGCAGCCGATCAATCCGACCTTCAGGGTATCCCCATTGGCTGCCCGGGCGGTGTGGCTGAGATTGAGATTCGCCGCGAAGATGCCGCCGACGGCTGCGGACGATGATGTTTTAAGAAACTCGCGACGAGTCGTCGGCAAGGATGAGATGGTCTGGTCGTTCATTTGGAATTAGGGGTTGCGGAGTTAGAGATAAGTTTTGAGCTGGGGTGCGTCAAGGAATGATCCCTGCCTTTTGTCTGGTGGCCTGCCGGTGGTGGCTCGCCGAGCCGGGCTATCTCGTGAGTACATCGGAAGAGCCGGCGTTTGCCGCTGCGACGAAGAAATCGACTTGCTGTCATTCTGGATATGCGGATTTTTACCGCGCCAACTTCGACGGCGGTGAGCGGAGAATTATTTGAAAACTCTCCGATTTATCACGGAGTGCAATTTTTGGCGTGCATCGAACAGGAAATGCGCTTGCTGGCTCCCGGCTTTTTTCGTATCCAAAGGCTACCTTCGGTTGGTCGAACGGTTGAATTGTTCGTAAACATGGCCCTAAAAAAAACAATCATCTCCTGCCTGCATATATGCGATGCCACAAAACCTTCCTTGTTCCACAACTCCTCACATTGCTCCTGGCCACACTCAGTTGCGCCGCAGGCGAAGCTGATATCAAAATCCCGGACCTCTCCTCGGTGAAATTCGATGGTCTGGGAGGAATCAGTGGCATCGCGCTCATGTACCTCGGCATTATGCTGTGCGGCGTCGGGGCGCTGTTCGGTCTGATCCAGTACATGCAAACAAAGGCCTTGCCAGTGCATGTTTCCATGAGCCGGGTTTCCAACACCATCTGGGAAACCTGCAAGACCTATCTTTTCGCCCAGGGGAAATTCCTGGCGATTCTCTGGTTCCTGATCGCGGCGTGCATGGTTTATTACTTCGGGTTCCTGACCGAGCACAAGGATGCCGCCGGCCAGCAGATGACCGGCGGCCATGTCGCGTCCAACGTGGTGGTGATTCTCGCGGCCTCCATTTTGGGAATCCTCGGTTCCTACGGCGTCGCCTGGTTCGGCATTCGCATCAACACCATCGCCAACTCCCGCACGGCTTTCTCCGCTCTGAGGGGCGACCCGCTGGCCACATTGAGCATCCCGCTTCGGTCAGGCATGAGCATCGGCTTGTTGCTCGTTTGCGTGGAACTGTTTTTCATGATCTGCATCCTGGTTTTCCTGCCTCGCGAACTGGTTGGCCCGTGCTTCATCGGCTTTGCCATCGGTGAATCGCTCGGCGCCTCCGTCCTCCGCATTTGCGGTGGCATCTTCACCAAGATCGCGGATATCGGCTCCGACCTCATGAAGATTGTCTTCAAGCTTCCCGAGGACGACCCGAGAAACCCCGGCGTGATCGCCGACTGCACCGGTGACAACGCCGGCGACTCGGTCGGCCCGACGGCGGATGGCTTCGAGACTTACGGTGTGACCGGCGTGGCGCTGATTGCCTTTCTCGCCCTCGCGCTGGCGGCCACGCCGGGCATCGTGGCGACGCTCATCATCTGGCTGTTCGTCATGCGGGCGCTGATGATTGTGACTTCGCTCGTCTCGTACTTCGTGAACGAAGGCATCAGCAAGGCCAAGTTCGGCGGCCTGAAGGATTTTGATTTCGAAGCACCGCTCACGCATCTGGTGTGGATCACCTCGGCGGTGTCCATCGCCGTCACCTTCGTTGCGAGCAAAATGCTGCTGGGCGATTTCAAGGACGCGAGTGGCGCGGTGTTGCCCGATCTCTGGTGGGTGCTGTCGGTGATCATCAGTTGCGGCACGGTGGCGGGCGCGGTCATTCCCGAGTTCACGAAGGTCTTCGTCAGCACCAGTTGCAAGCATGTCCGCGAAGTGACCAACTGCTCCAGGCATGGCGGCGCATCGCTGAACATCCTGTCCGGCCTGGTCGCGGGCAACTTCTCCGCCTTCTGGATGGGCCTCGTCATCATGTTGCTCATGGCCGTGTCATATTACTTCTCGCAGAATGCTGCGCTGCTCGCGCTCATGCCGGCCAAGTTCACTTTCGCCGCGCCCATCTTTGCCTTCGGACTCGTGGCCTTCGGCTTTCTGGGCATGGGACCCGTGACCATCGCGGTGGACAGCTACGGTCCCGTGACCGACAACGCGCAGTCGGTTTATGAGTTGAGCCAGATCGAGGGGCACAAGGGCATCAAGGCCGAAATCAAGGACGCCTTCGGCTTCGACCCCGACTTCGAGAACGCCAAGCATCAGCTCGAAAAGGGCGATGGCGCAGGAAACACCTTCAAGGCCACCGCCAAGCCCGTGCTCATCGGCACCGCCGTCGTCGGCGCGACCACGATGGTGTTCGGCATCATCATGCTGTTGCAAAGCATGTATGAGGCGCAGGTGGCTTCGGGCGTGGCCGGGCCGTTCAAACCCGTGGTGGACGCCTTGAGCATAGTGCAGCCGGAAATCATCCTCGGCCTGATCATGGGCGGGTCGGTCATTTACTGGTTCACCGGCGCGTCCTGCCAGGCCGTCGTCACCGGCGCGTATCGCGCGGTCGTGTACATCAAGGAGAACATGAACTTGAACGCGGTGACCGCATCAGAGAAGGACAGCAAGGAAGTCGTCCGCATCTGCACGGTCTATGCGCAGAAGGGGATGTGGAACATCTTCATCGTCGTGTTCTGCTTCGCGCTCGCCCTGCCCTTCTTCAACGCCTACTTCTTCATCGGCTATCTGATCGGCATCGCCTTCTTTGGCCTGTTTCAGGCCATCTTCATGGCCAACGCCGGCGGCGCGTGGGACAACGCCAAGAAAATCGTCGAGGTCGATCTCCGCCAGAAAGGTACCGAGTTGCACGCTGCCACCGTCGTCGGCGACACGGTGGGCGATCCCTTCAAGGACACGAGTTCCGTGGCGCTGAACCCGGTGATCAAGTTTACGACGCTCTTCGGCCTGCTCGCCGTGGAAATCGCCGTGACCATGACGAACCAGACCGTCAAGACCGGCATTGGTGTGTTCTTCTTTCTCGTCGCGCTGATCTTCGTCCATCGCTCCTTCTACAGCATGAGGATTCCGGTCGAAACAATTGGCGACTGACGGACGAAACCCATCGCAAGCAATGCATCAGAGATCTGGGATTTCGGCGAAGTTTTTGTTTCTGATGGTGGAGATTCCCCACAACGGTGGTTGGTCTCCCCCGGAGAGATAAGGCCGACGGTCCCCGCGTGAAGTCGTCCGCCTGAATCCGAGCCGGGTTGCAGCTTTGCCTTTTATCAATCATTCGTCGGAATGACGGGCCAGCAGTAGCGCATTTCAGCAACTCCATAAATCCGTGGCTTGCCAATGTCAGCGCTGGCAACTTCGCACTTTTGTGGCACGTTGCTTGCGGTAATAACCCAGCTTCTGTACGATTATGAAAGGCCATACATTTTCAATAAGACGGTTTTGGGGAGTTTTGCTCACTCTCTGTTGCCTGGGTGCCACGCTTCTGTCTCACGCCGCTCTGACCGAGCCCGCAATTACCTCCGTTCAGGTTCAAAAGACCAAGATTGTGGTGGTGGTGCAAGTGCCGGCCGGTTTGAAGAAAATCACCCTCGAAGGCCGCTCGAAGCTTGGCAGCGGCACCTGGTCTCCGCGAGCCGTCAGTCGCCTTGATGGTTCCGGTGGTGAAGTCAGTTTCACTCTTCAACCGTCAGCCGACATTGAACTCCTGCGTGTCCGTGCCGACAGCAGCGAGCCTCTTCCCACTTCCTTCTACAAAGGCACCAACTCCTTCGCCGGACCGGCGAACAGTGGTGGAATCATGGACCTTGCTGCCGGACCGGCTGCACCTCCTGCCGAAACTGCCCGCAACAGTTCGGGTGCGGCCAAGGCAACTCGGGATGTTGTCGAATCGGACATCTGGAAGATTCACGAGAACACGCTCTACTTCTTCAACCAGTATCGCGGCTTGCAAGTGATCGATCTCACCCAACCGGACGCCCCGGTGATCCGCGGAACCCTCGAAATGCCCGCTGTCGGCGAGCAGATGTATCTTCTCGAAGGCGGCCACGTCGTGCTGCTGGCGCGTGACGGCTGCGGTTATGGAGCGGATGGCGACACCAGCCGCGTGCTGATCGTCAATCCTGCGTCTGCCGAGCCTTCCATCGTCGCCGAGCTCCCGGTCAAAGGCACAATCCAGGAAAGTCGCATGGTTGGAGACGCGCTCTACGTTGTTTCACAAACTTACCGTCCTATCGCGGGATCCAAGGACAGCCAGTGGGAATGGGGATCGCTAGTGTCCTCTTTTGATCTGTTGAAGCCCGCTTCTCCTGTCGTGAAGGACACCCTCTGGTACTCCGGCTACGGCAATGTGATCAACGCCACCGACCGCTTTTTGTTTGTCGCCACGCAGGACACAACGAGCTGGTGGCGCTCGATCGTCCGTTGCATCGACATCGCATCTCCAGACGGTGCCATGCATGCCCTTTCTTCGATCAAGACCTCCGGACGTGTGCCGGATAAATTCAAAATCAATCTCAACAGCGACACCCTCACGATCATCACGGAGAACTGGAACACAAGCGGTCGTGGCGTCTTCACGTTACTGGAAACCTTTTCGCTCACGAATCCGACGCTTCCCGCCAAGCTTGGCCAGCTTGAGCTGGCGCGCGGCGAGCAGCTCCACGCTTCGCGCTTCGATGGAGATCGCGTTTATGTCGTCACGTATTTCCGCACCGATCCCCTCTGGGTTGTCGATCTCTCCGATGCCTCGAACCCGCACGTCGTTGGTGAACTCCACGTCCCAGGATGGTCCACTTTTATCCAACCCCTGGGCGACCAGCTTGTGACCATCGGCATCGACGACACCAACAGTTGGAAGGTCGCGGTCTCCCTCTTCGACGTGCATGATCCAGCCAAGCCGGCGCTGCTGGACAAGGTGCCGCTGGGGGAAAACACCTCGTGGAGCGAGGCGAATTATGATGAGAAGGCATTCTCGATTCTTCCTGAAGCCGGCCTTCTTCTTGTTCCTTACCAAGGTTATTCTTCAAACGGCTACGCCAGCCGCGTGCAGCTTATCGACCTCAATGCCACCACGCTCAAGGCGCGTGGAACGATCGAGCACGAATTTCAACCGCGTCGCGCCACCGTTCATAAAGATCGCATCGTGTCCATTGATGGCCGGACACTGTTGATCGTTGATGCCGCCAATCGCGACAAGCCGGTTGTCACCGCCGAAACCGAACTTGCCTGGCCGGTCAACAAAGTATTCGTTCAGGGCGATTTCTTGATCGAGATCGCCAACACTTCCTGGGGCTGGAACAACCAATCTAAAGGTTCGATCCGAATCGCAGCCTCATCCAATCCGGCCAAACTTTTCAATCACATCCAACTACCCAGCGACCTGCCAGTTCTCGGCAGCACCGTCAAAGACGGACGACTCTACCTCGCCCAGGGTAAATCCGCCGAGATTATCGGGCCACTTTGGACTCCTTACGGGAAGGAAGTGACGGAGCCTGCGAAGACCAACAAAGGCTCAGTCACCGTCACCATTTTCGATCTCACACAACTTCCTGCCTTGAAGGTTCTGGGCAAGGCGGAAGGCGCGCATGAAGAGTTTATTGGCGGCAGTATGGAGCCTGTCTGGGTTCGACCTGGCGTGCTGACGTGGGTCGGCGGAGGATATTACTATCCGATGCTTTTTGCCAGAGGCGGTCCGGTGGCTGATGTGGCTTTCGGACGTCCATGGTGGGGCGGTTCTGGAGGGGGCATGTTTTTCACGTTCGATGTAAGCGATCAAGCATCGCCCCAGTTCGCTTCCGTCGTTCACCTGACTCAGGATAATAACAACTGGTGGTCGTTCAGCTCCGCCTATCCTGCCGATGGAATGGTGTATATCAGCCATCAAAGTTCCGAGTACCTCGAAGGGGTGCTGCCTCCTGGACAGCCCAAACCCCAACCCACCATCAGCAAAGATCCTTCGACGGGAGAAATCATCTCTACACCGACGCCCTTTGGGATGTGGGCGACGAGATATTTTCTGGATGTCATCGATTTTGCCGATGTGAAATCTCCCACCGTTCGCAAGCCGGTGAACATTCCCGGCCTGTTGCGCGGACTCTCGCACAACGGAGCGCTGATCTACACCGTGGGGGCGCATTGGGATGCCAATTGGAACACCGACTGGAGCGAATGGCTCGACGCGAGCGCTTACGATGGAGTCTCTGCTTCGCTCGTGACCTCTCTTTCGCTCAAGGAATGGCCTCATCCGACCCTCGTCAAAGACAACCATGTCTTCATCGGCCGTGCCCCGGTGGGCGACGCGGTGCCGCGCCTGGAAGTTTGGAAAGTCGCCGACACCGGCAAATTTGAACTCGCGGGAAGCGCCGCGCTCGGCACGCCTGCAAACGACTTGGTGGCCTTTGGAAATCTATTGGCCGTTCAGCAAGATCGCCAGGTTGGTTTCTTCGACGCATCTAATCCTGCAGCACCGCTCTCTCGCGGTTCCGGTCAAGCCGATGGTTGTCTCTACTATGATCTGCGCGGTGCCGACGGCGGATTGTCCGGCGGCCTTTGGGTGCCGTTGAACGACTACGGCGTTGCGGTCATGCCGCTGAAGCCGGCTCCCACTCCATAAGCATCCACTTGTTCGGGCGGGAACATGATCATCAACCAGATTATCAGTCCCGTCCTCCCATTGCGGAGATAGCCCACACGAATTGTCACGGACAAATTCTTGCGCTAGCCAGCGCACGTCGCCAAGGTTGTCGCCCGCGACGGCTCGTAGCCGTCGCGGGTGATTATGAATCTGAGCAGAACCATCGGTTTGGGCGGCGAACCTTCGGCTGAGTCAGAGCTGAGGCTCATCAATTACATCAACCTGAAACTGGCGGCACTTGGGTGCCCCACTGTTCGGACCCACGACGAACAGGAGTTCCTTGATCTCGCCAGCGCGCTCCTCTCACACCATCGCGAGACAGACCGGTTGCTCGCCAATTATCTCTGCCCCGCGGACTGGCGCATCCAACAGTTCCTGGACGAGCATCTCTACGCGACCAGCATTCAACCCAAGCTGCCCGGCCATACATTCGCCCTTGACCGGCACGGCCTCGCCCGCGCCCTTTCGCTCCCTCCGAACCGCGACTTCTTCATTTCCGATATCGTCAGCTCCTACCGCGTCAAGCAGGGCGTCCTGCACAACCCGAAGAGCGACCGCCGCACAACCGAAGGCAGCTTCCACATCGCTGAAGGCGGATTGCCCATCCCGGATGACAAACGTGCCGTTCCGAAGAACGTCTTCGCCAAGCTCCTCCTGCTTGCGCTGAACCCGCCCCGCGAACTTCTCCGCCTCCCGTTCACCTCCGCGCAAGCCGAGCAGGCGGAGTGTTTCGTTTCGTTGCTGCTTCGTCCGGTGATCTGCCCGGAAGTGCCCGGATACACGCCGGAGAAAACGATGGAGACCCGTTTCTTCGCACCAGGAAATCTCATCAGCAATCTCGACTTCGTGGAGAGCATCTTCGGCAACGCGGGCGATCCTGTACTCCCGGAGAATGACGCCGGACTCGATACCGAGCATTGGAGCGGCCACACCGGCTGCGTCATCCTGGCACCTCATCTCACTCAGCAAACTAAAAAGGCCGTTGGACTGCCATCGTGGGACCGCGCGACGGAACGGCAACACCGCGACGGCATGTGCTGGCGCACGGCTGACGAACTCTACAACAACGGCGTCCCCTTCAAGATCACCTGCCGTGACGAGCATGGCGTCATCGTCACCATCATCGCGGACAATTATTTTGGTTACTGCAAAAAAGAGGTCAAAACACAGATCAGCTACGCGGCGAATCTATTCGGCTCTTGCGAAGAAGAACACGCCGGCGGCGCTCTGGTGTATCCGAGCTTTGATCTCGGAGAGGAATTCAGTGGCGACTTGCATGTGCGAAACCTCGGCTACTCCTTTGACCAGGCCATCGCGATGTTCGGCGGCCTGATGAACGTGCAACCCGGCGGCTATGGTGTGGACAAGCGTTTTCCTGAAGTCGTTTACGTTCATGAGGACGCGCATTTCGATCTCCATCAGCAAACCGTGTCGTGGCCCTACCAGGCTGGAATCACGACGATCCATCTTTCTCCGGAGAAAATTTACGTCCGCCCATCCGGCTACAAACTCCGTCTTGAAAAACCGCCCGGCTACAACCGCGCCTGGCGTCTCGTCGGAACCGTCGCAGAAGGAGTGCTCTGTCACAAACCATGCACTGTGTCCGGCGGCGGCAAGTCGGAAATCTCCAAGCCCATCACCGACGCGATTCTCACCGGACCGGTCTTCGTCTCGGATTTCAAGGATGACTTTGACCGAGTGGCTGAGTTGATCGACGGCGACTACAGCAAACGGTTCAAAGATTCCAGTAAACAGGACTCACGCGCGATCCTCAGCCAGGAACGTTCCCTCGGATCGGTGATTAAACTCCTGACACCGGATGTTCGAGAATACACCGACGAGTATAACGCCAGGCTGAAGGCGATTCCGCAGTACATCAAGGAACTCGTCTTCGTCGTGAAGCGCTACTACAAGGCCGTTTGGGGTGAGGATTGGCGCGGCCACTTCAGCGTGGATATGATCAACGGCACTCCCGGAAATGAGCTGAAACTCGACAACCGCAAGCTGGTCACCACCTACCTCCGCGTCGGTTTCGCAGAGGATGGATCCTGGCGAACCTTTGGCATGAGGAAAGATTTTCATCCCGCCTCGAAGCTCCAGGTGGAGGATGACATCACCGCCTCGGTCGTGGTGCCGGTCGAGCGCCTCGAAGCTTTGAACCCTAATTACCGGCAACTCGCGGTAAAATTCGTGAAGAACTGCGAATACCGGCTCTTTCAGCGCCCCGACGATGCCGTCCATCGCGGATATGACAAGGTCACCGAAGCCGACTTCGCGCGCCACGGGAATTTCCTTTCGAATTACGAGCCGCTTACCGTGACACAGGCTCGCGAGATGATGGAGGACTTCATCGGGTTCGAACAGTTCACGCCAGCGATGAACCAGTTCATTCGTGAAGTCGCTGCGACTGGCAGGCCAAGCTACTTCGTTTCATCCGCGCATCCGCGTATCGTGGATGGAAAGCCAACCAAAAATCCGCGCTACTTGCAGATCCGACCTGATCTGCTCAATCCCCGCGAATCGTACCTCGCTGAGATTGGCACGCGCTTCTACCGCCGCATCCCGCTCGGCCGACCGGTCCACACGCCCGTCAATGCCGTGTTGCCGGGACGCCGCAACAGTCCTCCAGACACCGCCGGACGGATCCGGCCGCTGGCCGTTTACAACCCGATTCATTACATGGAGCTGCCCGAGCTCTTCATGGAGTTTATTTGCAGCATGACGGGCAAGTCACCCTCGACCACTGGAGCGGGTTCCGAAGGTGCGCTCACCAAAGGGCCGTTCAACGCGCTGCCGCCGATTATAGATCTCAACGCCGCCCTCGTCTCATACCTCCTGACCGGCTGCGACGCCTTCCTGACTGCGGCCGCCTGCGTTGGCCCCAACGTGCGTGTGGATCACGATGTCAGCCTCTTGATGCCGGAACTTTGGAGCCGTATGTCCGTCGAAGAGCGTGATCCACGCAATCTGATTCGAGATGGGTTTCTCGAACGATGCCAGGATTTCCAGCACGACGGAAACAAAGTACTCGCCAGCCGTCTTGGTTACCGGATCACTGCCAAGTTTGTGCGTGGTTATTTCGGACGGATGTTCAACCACCCTCACATGGTATTCACCCCCGAAATGCTGCAGCCGGAATTGCAGGACATGACCGTTTTTGCCGACGGCATGGACAACATCGTGGCCACACAGAAACGAGTGGCACAGCACTACTTCAATGACGCCAGTGTGGACCTCGCCTGCCCGCCGATTCGTGCGTTGCTCCACATCATGCGTGACGATCAGTTCGAGGGAAAAGACTTGAACCATCCTGACATCCGCTCGCTTTTCACACGCGAGAACATGCTCTCTAGCGATTGGTATGCGGCGCGCCTCAAAGCCAAGCA
This sequence comes from Pedosphaera sp., assembly GCA_009695275.1. Classification (GTDB taxonomy): domain Bacteria; phylum Verrucomicrobiota; class Verrucomicrobiia; order Limisphaerales; family F1-12-MAGs170; genus F1-120-MAGs170. The sequence goes on from SIBF01000002.1 coordinate 29,706, forward strand.
GGGCGTGGATGTCCGGCTCTGGCAGCGCCATGTCGCCGCTTTGGAAGCGTTTCTTGCAAAGCCCAGCTACGCCGATGAAGGGCGCCGGCTCGGTCTTCAATTCCGCCTCAATGAGGCACGCCGCACTCTCGACCGTGCGAAATCGTCCGACTGGCTGAAACTCTTGAATGGAACTTTGGGAGCCCAGCCTCTCGGCAAATGGAAAACCGGGTAAACTCCGGCTTGCCCACCAGCGATTCCGAGGCGGCAAATCCGTCCGAAATCATGCCGCGCCATAGCGGTGGGGGCGCAGTGTGGTGATGGAACCGCAAAAAGGCCGAGGAAGACAGACTTCGTGCTTGCCGCTGTTCGGGGTTTTCGATCACGCTGGCCGCGCATTTTCCTATGAAAAAACAAATCCGCATCGGTCTCATCGGTTACGGCTTCATGGGCCGGGCCCACTCGAACGCCTACTCCCAGGTCGGGCATTTCTTTCCGTCAAATCATCAACTCGTGCTCAAGGCCGTCTGCGGCCGCGACGAAGCCAAGGCGCGCGAGTTCGCTGACAAATGGGGCTACGCCTCCGTCGAGACAGACTGGAAGAAACTCATCGCGCGTGACGACATTGATCTCATCGACATCGCGGTGCCGAACAATCTCCACGCAGAGATGGCCATCGCCGCCGCCAGGGCCGGCAAAATGATTCTCTGCGAAAAGCCGCTGGCAATGAATCCGAAGCAAGCGGAGGAAATGGTCAAGGCCGTCCAGAAGGCGAAGGTGCCAAACATGGTTTGGTACAATTACCGCCGTTGCCCGGCAGTGGTACTCGCCAAGAACATCATCGATTCCGGAAGGCTCGGAAAAGTTTTCCATTATCGCGCGAATTTCCTTCAAGACTGGACGATCAGCGCGGACCTCCCTCAAGGTGGCACCGCTCTCTGGCGTCTCGACGTCAAGGCCGCCGGCTCCGGCGTCACCGGCGATTTGCTCGCGCATTGCATCGACACTGCGATCTGGCTCAATGGGGGCATCAAGGATGTGAACGCGATGACCGAGACATTCATCAAGGAACGCAAACACAACCTCACAGGCAAGGTCGAGAAGGTCGGCATTGACGACGCGTGCATCTTCCATTGCCACTTCAACAACGGTTCGCTCGGACTGTTCGAGTCCACACGCTACGCGCGGGGGCACAAGGCTCTCTATACTCTTGAAATCAATGGCGAGCACATGAGCCTCAAGTGGGATTTGCATGACCTGCACCGCCTCCAGATTTTTGATCACAGCGACGCGGGCATCGAGCGCGGCTGGAAATCCATCCATGTGAGCGATGGCGACCATCCGTATTGCGGCAACTGGTGGGTGCCCGGCCTGCAACTCGGCTACGAACACAGCTTCATTCATCATGTAGTCGAGTTCATCAAGGGCCTCGATAGTGGTAAACCCGCCCGTCCGGATTTCAAAGATGGCCTCGCCACCGACTACGTCGTCGATGCCGTGCTGACCTCGGCCAAGGCGAAGAAGTGGGCGAAGGTAAAGCAGGTCAAGTGACCTGATAATCTGGCAGTGTCCTAATCTTAATCCTGCTCATGCTCTTACTGAGGGATTATGATTAAGGTTACGAGCAAGATCAGGACACCACCGATAATCTCCTGTGCTTCGGGCATTCATTCCTCCGCGCAGGGGCGGAGGAATGGGTGCCGGAGCGCTTCCCATGAACCTCCCCGCCTCGGAGGGCCGAGTTACACGAGGCCCACTCTAACCACCACGTCCCATTCCAGTGGGGATTCGTGTCCCAGTTGGGGCCTCTGTAACTCGTCCTTCCGAGGCTCATGGTCTCAACTCGCGTCTGATTTTTGGAGGTAGTCCCTCCCCATGAACCTCCCCGCCTCGGAGTGCCGAGTTACACGAGGCCCACTCTGACCACCACGTCCCATTCCAGTGGGGATTCGTGTTCCAGTTGGGGACTCGTGTAACTCGTCCTTCCGAGGTTCATGGCCTCAACTCGCGTCTGATTTTTGGAGGTAGCCCCTTTCCGCAAACTCACCCCGCCTGTTGGTACATCTCCAGGAACTTCCGCCTGTAGCTCGCTTCCTGCTCGGGAAGGCGTGTTCGCAGGCGTTCCTTCGATACCGCTCCGTGCTGGAAACGGCGCTTCTCAGATACCGGCATCTCCAAGCCTGTTATCGCGCGGACTCCGCGAGAAACGATCTCCCCCTTGAGTGAGTAGAGCCGCTCCACCGACATTTGCGTGATCTCGGTGAATGGAATTCCTTCCGATACATCGATGACATTGGGCCGTGTGAAGGGGCTGAAGCCTTTGAACCCAAAATGCCGCGCGGGCGCGTAAGTCCGGGTGTAACTCCGGCTGAGTCCGCCGCTGTATGTCAGGGAATGCTTGATCTTACCGACGCCCCATCCTTCCTGGTAAAGCATCAGGTTGCTCACCACCGAGCGGATGGTCAGTTCCGGATTTTCCTCGATCGGATAGTCCTTGAGATTCTCGTCGCCTCCGTCGCCATCCAGGAGATACCTCCAGTCGGGATAGCGAGCCCGGATCGAACGGCACAGCGTCATTCCCATCGACGCGGCTTCAATGTCCAGCGGCTTGTAATCTTCAACGACGCGGATCGTCTCGGCCACGTCGATCGAGGAAAGGTCCGCTTCCACTGGTTCCATGAACATTCCCAATCCCAGCTTCTCCAGGAATGAACGGGCCTGCTGGAGATCCGGTCCGTCACCGAACGAAAGCGTGAACGCTTTCAACCGGCTTGGATTCATCCCGAGCTTTCGCATCACGTGATACGTGGTGACGAACACCGCGCCGCTGTCGATGCCGCCGGAGAAGCACACGCCGATGGGCTCACCCTCCGGCAACCGGCGAAGCCATTTGGAAACCTCATCTGCCAGCGCTCCGATGTAGGCCCGGCCGATCGCATCGAGATCCGTTGAGAGGCGATTGCGTTCGGGAGTGAAGAATCGTGTGTAAACCGGGTCCGGGTCAGGGCAGCCGATCAACTGGATTTCCACCACATGATGTGCCGGCACCATGCGCGTGTAGCTCGGATGAAACTGACTTCCGAACCCCTGCGACTCCAACCATGACCTGATCGCATCAATCCGTTCCGCGACCACGAGCGCTGGTCCCTCTTGTCGCTTTGCCAGGAAGTAGCGCATCGGCCGGTCCATCGTCCGCGCCATGCGGACAGCCTTGCCGCGCTTCGCAATCAGCGCAAATGAACCGTCAATCTCGCGCACCTGTTCTGGAGTTCCCTCGAGCACGCGTCGGGCGGCGTCCTCCGGGCTCATGTTGAAAATCTGGTTGTTGGCGGGATCAAGAAGATCAACCACTCGTTCGATATACTGGTGCATAAGATAAATGTTGCGCGGTCGTTCTTAGCTGTTCACTTGGACGTTGCCGCCCCTCTTACTCCCCGGGGTCGTGACTGTCAAAGCGTCTGTTGACCATGCACCAAGTCGGTCACGTCCAATAATCGCGCTTGGCTCGCTTGGGAATTTAGGTAAATTGCCCCATCCATGTTAATGAAGTTGCTCCAATTGTTGCGCGTTTCCCTGCTGGTTGCCTTTACTTTGTGGCTGTCTGACTCCGGTGCTCGTGGGGAAGAAATCATTGCTCGCGGTGCGGAATGGGAGTTCTTCAAGGGCCGAGCCGAGGCTTCTTCTCCCGACACCACGGCGTGGCGCCGGCTTGGATTTGAGGACGCCGCCTGGGCATCGGGACAGACACCTCTCTTTTACGGCGAACCGTTGTTCGGCACCGAACTGACCGACATGCGCGGCAGTTACTCATCTGTATTCCTGCGCAAGGAATTCGTGGTGACGAATCCGGCGGAGATCTCGTTGGTTCAATTGGGAGTCAGCATCGATGACGGCTTCATTGCCTGGATCAACGGCCATGAAGTGGCGCGCTTCAATGTTCCGGAAGGCAACCTTGCTTTCAAAAGCCTGGCTTCCAGCGCCGTTACCGAACCAATCCCTTTTGAATTGTATGACATCCCACGCCCCGTGGAGGTTCTCGTCGCTGGAACCAACATTGTGGCCATCCAGGCATTTAATGTGTCTCTCGCGGACAGCACCGACCTCGTTATCAATGCATCGCTTTCACTCTTCATGGACACGGCGCCGCCGGTATTGGAAACCCTTGTACCCTCGCCGGGCAGCACGTTGCGGGAATTGATCACGGTCGAGGTCCACTTCGATGAAGCGGTCAAGGGTGTTGATCCGGGGGATCTTTTAATTAATGGCAAGGGAGCGACCAATGTCTTTGAAGCGGTGCAAGGCGCGTTTGTCTTCTCCTTTCCGCAGCCGGCGGATGGCGAGGTTACTGTGGCATGGCGGGCGAATCATGGAATCACAGACTTGGTGGGCGCGGCCCATCCGTTCGCTGGCGGGTCGTGGACATACAAGCTCGATGCCAAATCGCCCGCGCCGGGCGTTGTCATTTCCGAGTTCATGGCCGACAATGACCGGACGCTCAATGACGAGGACGGTGACAGTTCGGATTGGATTGAGATCTTCAATCCGAATGAGACACCCGCGAATCTGAATGGCTGGTTTCTCACGGATGAGGCTTCGAAGCTTACCAAGTGGCGTTTTCCCGATGTGACGATTCAACCCAACGACTATCTGGTTGTGTTCGCTTCGGAAAAAGATCGCACAAATGTCACCGGACGCCTGCACACGAATTTCAAGCTTGCTCCAAATGGAGAATTTCTCGCGTTGGTGACGCCTCTTGGGAAGTTTGCTTCCCAGTTCGCTCCCGTTTATCCGAAGCAGTTTACGGATGTCTCCTACGGACGTGTCGAGGGCGTCTCAGACACCACGGGTTACTTCACGAAGCCGACACCGGGAGCGCTCAATGTGTCCAGCGGCCCCGGCTTCGGCCCGGAGATACAGTATTCGCGGGCTACGGGAACCTTCATCGAGCCGTTCGACCTCGCTCTCAAGACCGCCGCCAATTCCGTCATCCGTTACACACTGGATGGCAATCTCCCGACTAATGGTTCGCCCGTTTATCTTGCGCCGATCCGCATCAGCAACAGTGTCCAGATAAGAGCCCGCACATTTCAAGATGGGTTGCTCCCAGGGCCGCCGCGCACCGAGAGCTTTCTAATGTTGAGTAATAACGTCGCTGGTTTTGTTTCCGACCTTCCGGTGATGATTCTCCACACGATGGGGAAGGGCGCGCCGAACACGAGCCGCCAGACTTTCGCAAGCGTCACGGTCTATGAACCAGTCGCTGGCCGGGCGGCATTGACGGATCCTCCGACCTTCTCGACGCGAGGGGCGCTTAAAATTCGTGGGTCAAGCACGGAGGGGATTGCCAAAGCGAGTTTCGCAATGGAATTCTGGGATGAGTTCGGTGTGGATTCGAATCGTGGAATCCTCGGCATGCCCGCGGATGCGGATTGGGTTCTTTACGCGCCGAATGATTTCGAACCGGTGCTGATTCACAATCCTTTCATCCATCAACTCAGTCGTGACATGGGCCGGTACTCGCCGCGAACGCGCTTTGTGGAGGTGTACCTGAACAAGACTGGCGGCCCGATCAGCGCGGCGCATTACAACGGCATCTACGTGCTCGAAGAGAAGATTTCCATCGGCAAGCACCGCATCGATATCGACAAGCTGAAGCCGGAAAACCTGTCTCCTCCCGAGGTGACCGGCGGCTTCTTGATGAAGGTGGACCGGCTCGATCCGGGTGACGGCGGTTTCTCCGGCGCTGGCACCGGTGTCGGCTATATCGATCCCAAGGAACGCGAAATCGAACTTCCCCAGCGTGATCCGCAGGAGCAGTATATCCGGAAGTACTACTCAGATTTTGGAAAAGCATTGGCCAGCCCGAATTTTCGCGATCCAATCGTGGGCTATTCAGCCTTCATCGATGTGGATTCGTGGATCGATTTTCATGTTGTGGAGGTTCTCAGCGGCAATGTGGACGCGCTCGTCCTCAGCACCTACTTTCACAAGCCGCGCAACGCCAAGATCGTGTTCGGTCCACACTGGGATTTTGATCGCGCGCTAGGATCGACCGACGGCCGCGACTCCAACCCGCGCACGTGGAACACGGGGCCGTTCTTCGGTGCCGTGTGGTGGACAAAACTCTTTTCCGATCGAGATTTCTGGCAGAAATGGGTGGATCGATGGCAGAAGGCGCGGGCGGAACATTTCGCTAACGCCTACATCAATGCGTTGATCGACCGGCAGGCCGGCGAATTGCGCGAGGCTCAGCCACGAGATCGTGCGCGCTGGCGCACCGTGCTTCGGGGAGGATCTTTCCAGTCGGAAGTGGACCGGATGAAGGGCTGGCTCTCGAACCGCATGGATTTCATTGACAAACAGCTCGCCCAACCGCCGTTGTTCAGCGCGGCTGGCGGGCAGGTCACGCCGGGATTCACGCTGCAGATCACTGCGGCGCCCAGCGCCATCGTCTATTACACTCTTGACGGTTCAGATCCGCGGCTTTCGCAGGGGGACATTTCACCCAAAGCCATCGCCTACACCGGACCGATCGTTCTCCAACAGAACTCCAGGGTGACAGCGCGGACACGTAACCCGACTGTAAGGCAGGCAGGCGGGCCGCCCGGTTCCTCCTCCACACCCTGGTCCAGCCCGGTGGCAGTTACGTTCACGGTGACGCCGCCGCCGCTGGCCATCACCGAGATCATGTTTCATCCCGAAAACCCTCCGAATGGCAGCCTGTTCGGCGATGAGAATTTTGAATTCGTCGAGATTAAAAACATCAGTGCCGGTCCGGTAAGTCTCGTGGGCTATCAATTCATGAGCGGCATCCGGTTTGCCTTTGCGCCGACGAACTCGATCACAACACTTGCGCCCGGCGAGCGAGCGTTGATTGTGAAAAATCGCGCGGCTTTTGAGTCACGTTATCCTGGAATCACGAGCATCGTTGGCGAGTATCAAGGCACCTTGTCGAACTCAGGAAACCGCCTGACGCTCGTGGGTCCGCTGCTGGAGCCGGTCGCCGATCTGAGCTACGTTGCGATTCGATTTCCGTTGGCGGATGGCCTTGGATTCTCCCTGGTACCAGTGGACGAAATACCATCTGTTGCGCAACCTGGCGACCTCTCGAACTGGCGCATCAGCGCCCGCCCTGGTGGTTCGCCTGGCCGTGTTGACCCGGAGCCGTTTAGTGTACCGTCGATCTATGTGAACGAGCTGCTGCCTGAAATCGGACAGACACAGGATGGCAGGATCGAGCTGTTCAATCCCACTGCCGCGCCGGCGAATATCTCCGGCTGGTTCTTGACCGACACATTCAACAAACCAAAGAAGCATCGTCTCCCGAATGGAACTTTTCTCCAGCCAAACGGCTATCTGGTCCTTTCTGAAAGCACGTTCACGTCAGCCGACGGATCGGTCTTTTCCTTCAACGCCAAAGGGGAGGGGATTTATATCTTCTCCGCCGATACCGCGGGCAACTTCACCGGTTGGATGCATGGATATGAGTACGGTGCCTCGGCGCGTGGCGCATCCACGGGCCGACACGTCAGCAGTACGGGCGTGGAAAGTTTCGTCATTCAATCAAACCCCTCACTCGGCGTGGCGAATACGGGACCACGCGTCGGACCGATCGTCGTGAGTGAGATCCATTCTGATCCGAAATTCATCGGTGGGCAGAACAACACGGGCGACGAATTCATCGAACTGCAAAATATCACCGCACTTCCGGTCGCGCTGTTTGACCCAGGTTCTCCCTTTCAAACCTGGCAGTTGCGCGGACAGGTGGATTTTGATTTTCCGGCGGGCACCGTCGTTCCGGCCAGCGGCATCGTGCTGCTCGTAGGCTTTGATCCGCAGGCTCAACCCTGGGCAGCCGCCGCGTTCCGCGCGCGCCTGGGTGTCGATGCCCGCGCGATCATGCTCGGGCCCTGGTCAGGTCACCTTAACAACGCGGAAGGCTCCGTGCGTCTGTTGCGTCCTGCCCCGTCGGCTTTGTCGTCGTTGCCTGCCGATGGTGAAGTTCCGTTCGAGCTTGTGGACGAAATAGATTACTCCAACTCGCCGCCCTGGCCAATCCAGCCCGAGGGGAAGGGACTCTCATTCACACGACGGGATGTTCGCACCTATGGCTACGATCCCGCGAACTGGCTGGCTACAGTCCCAACGCCGGGCGACGTTGATGCCGACGGAGATGGTTTGGGCGATCGATGGGAGCTGGCGAACGGGTTGAAGCCGGATTCAGCCACGGGCGACGACGGACGAGACGGCGATCCGGACGGAGACGGCCTGACCAACTTTCAGGAGATGCTCGCAGGAACGTCACCGCGCGATGCCCGGAGCCGGCTTGAATTGCGCGCCGAACCGGCTGAAGTAGGTACGATCAAACTGACCGTAGCGGTGCCGACAGGACGCAGCGCCACGATTCAAGTGACGGAGAACTTGAGCGCGGGCGTGTGGCAGAATGTTCGCAGTGTGCTCGGTTTACCCGATGGCGGGCCAATTTCGGTCGCCGACACATTCAGGACAACGACGCGGTACTATCGCCTGGTCATGCCGTAACGGGCCGGGTTCGCGGAACTTGTCCCGCAGCCGCGTGGCATGACCAACCGGGCTTATGTTGGATCATGCCGAGGGCTTTGGCAACATCTTGGCGATCACTGCCAGAAGTCCAATCACTACTGCCGCAAGGATTCCCCAGAAGATCCAGCCTCGCACGCCGGAAAGCGGCTCGCCTTGGGACCAGTCCGCCTTTTTCAATGCTTGTTCCGCTCCCGGGGTCGCGGCTGATTTTCCGGCCGCCAATAGCTGACGCGCAACAAGCGCCACATCGTATCGGGGAGCGTTCACGTTCGCATTGCCATAGTAGAGAACCGGAGCGTCCGCCGCCTTGAATACAAGCCGGGTCGCTGGATAAACGAATTTGAACCCTTCGAGTTCAAGTGGCGGATTGTCGCCGTTGTCGGTTTCAAGGAAAAGAGTGCTGGTCTGTGGGTGGGCGTCAAATTTCACTGTGAATTGGGTCTCCTTCGATTCCGCAGTGCGTTGCCATTCTGTGCTTCCGAGGCTGCGTTCGTATTTCCCGCCGCGTCCATCTGAAGCGAGTTCGAAAACTCGAACGCTTCGTCTAAAAAGTGGCGTGCGCGGGCGGCACTCCAATCGCGTCAATGGCAGGTTGGCATGCGAGAGTGTCAGTTCCCAACGGGACACCGCCGGGCGCTTCTGGTCTTTCTCTTGTTTTACTGACGGCTCAATGCGCCGGCTCAATGATGGACGCTCCACCAGGTAGGGAATTTGTTGACCTTCACGCACCAGACGCAGATCAGCGAGATCAGCACGCGCATGAGCCAGCACGTCCAGGTCGAGTTCTAGCTGTTGTACGCCCGGAAGCTGCAGGGAGATCGGCTTCCGGAATCCCCAGTCCTTCGGATCCAGGGGAGCGCCACTTTCAGCGAGGCCGGGCAAAGTGTCGGGTTTGCGATGATCAGGATTCGCCATTAAAATTCCAGATGTCGCGGTGGTGGATTGCGCCTTCTTCAACTGCACCGTCAACCCGCCCAAATCGTAGCGTGGTGGCGGGCATTGAGAGTTACCGGTGAAAACCGTGTGAGCGCCCGGTGATTTGGCTTGAAACAGCGCATGGATCGGACGACGAAACGCCCGCACCGCGCTCAACGGCAGCGGCGGGCTGTTGCCGTTAGCGATCACGATAATCAATTCGCGCGTTCGCACCCGACGTTCGATGGGGATTTTTGTTCGTCTCGTGGCCGTCCCAACACCTGCATCCACGGCGTAGATCATTCCGCTCGCCAGTTCGTTCTCGCGCAATTCCTCCCCGACCAACTCCGCCACGCGCACGCTCACCTGGCGTTGAAAGAGCGGCTCGGTGGTGTCAAACTCCACTTCGGCCAGGGCAAGATTCGCGGCATCGAGATCCAGAACCAACCGCGTATCACCATCAGCTTCGTCTCGGGATTTGATGGTCGCCACTACAGGTTCGACAGGTAACACCTCCAGACGTGCAACATGAAGGAGCGCCCCGGTGAAAGGCACCGGTCGCGAGCGTTCGTCATCCACGGTCAGCCGAAGCCAGGGCCAGATCCCCGGAGGAACTCTGACGGTCAAATCACTTCCACCGCCCTGTCGAAACAAAGGCACGCCTTCGGCCAGTGGGGAAAATGTTCGTGCGTCCTTTGACCCTTCCAGCCGCACCGCCTTGATGAAAGTACGTTCCGGCGTCTCCAACGTGACGGCAGCGATAGCCATCTCCAGTCCAGTTTCGATCGTCAACGTGGTGGTGGAGCCGCGTAACTGTGGTCGAAACGATTTTGGAGCGCGCGCGGTTGCCCCTTCAGGTGATGGCCTTTGCAGGAGGAACGAAACTTCAGTGCCATTCGGATCGGCAAGGCGCAGATCCTCCAGGTCGTGACGGCTTGCATCAAGGATTGCTGGTGACAGGGCGCGTCGGGTCAGTCCGGGCGTGGCAACTTCGACAGGCGCGCGTTGCTGCCATTCCGTGAACGATGCCCCAAACACTGTCCACGCGGAGAGGATCAGTGTGGTCAGGGCTGCGCCATTATGAACTCGGCTGGCTTGGAATCTATTTTTCATCCGATTTTGCAGAATTGGAGATAAACTTCTGGTAAAGGAAAGATGCGGCGAATGCGACAAACGCGACGGCCGCCAATGCGCCAACACGATAGGGAGTGTCCAGGCGTGAGAGATCATGGAAGAAGAGTTTGACGATGGTCACGCCTAGCAGGGCCAGTGCCGCGTAGCGAGCCGGAGCGAGCTGTCGCACAAGTCCCACCACCAGCATCGCCAGTGCGAACAATGCCCAGGCGATGCTGTAACTCATGTCGCGGGCAAAGTTGCCGGAAAATTGGAACGTCAACACCGCGGCGCCGGGCGCGGTAAAGAAATCCGCAATCTGGATGTTGAGGAGAAGGAAGGCGAGTATCGCGCCCAACGTGTTCAAAACACCAGGCGCGCTGTTCCCCAGCACCTGGTCACGTGGCGGTGCCAGAAGGCGCGCCGCCATGAAGAGCGCAACGGTGACCACGCCGTAACTGTAGAGGTACCAATTGAAAATCGGCGTCTCGCTGCGCGCGTGGTAACTGAGAACGGCGGGGTTCAGCGCCAGTCGCGCAAACGACGTGATCAGCAGGCCCACGGCGGTCAGGCGCAAGCCAGGGTGTGGCACGCGATGAAACAACCAGCACAACGCCGCGCCTTCCACCGCCCATGAGATCGTGATCCATTGGCGGCTGAACTGGAGCGGGAAGATCAGCGTGATGAAGAACAAGGCTGCGCCGCCGTACAATGCCAGTTGCGTCTGTTTGGCGGAGTCCTTGTCATCAGAGGTCTTCAGGACGGCCACCAGGCTTGCGAGTGCCGGCACCGCAAACGCAGCCGCCAGCAGGCCCATCATGTTGTTCGGCCACGCTGACTTCACCAACTGATGCACGAGATAGAACTGTGCGGGACCGGCCAGCGCCGAGGCGATCCATGGGCCGGTCACATTCGCAAACTGTCTTTGCGACACGAAAGGAAACGCGGCGAACAAGGTGAAGAATGCGAGATACCAGAGCAGGGGCGTGGACGCAGTTTCCGGTTTGAAAAGGCGAAGGTGCCATGCGTACTCGAGCGCCGCTACGCACGTCAACCCGATCAACGGCAGCCACGGGAGCCGGAACATCCGCGTCACGGCAAACAACATTCCCACCAGCAGCAGCGCAAGGCCGAAAACCGGCGATGGATTCCACAGTTGCAGCCGACCCGCGATCATCACGAGAAGCACAAATGGCAGGACGATCGCGAAAGCCGGAATCTGTGCGGCGAACCGGGCATTCAATTCATCGCTGGCGGATAATGATTGAGTTCCAGTTGACGCTGGCCATTTACGCCGCAGCCAGATGCCCGCGACGGCGAAGAACACCGCGCAAGCGGCAATGACGACCAGGAGCGTGGGCAGTCCTGTCAGTTCGGCTGGAACCTTGAACAACACTCCGACCGCAGCCAGCAGCGTCAGCAGAAGAGTTGCCGCCACCGGCAGCACTGAGAGCGTCATGGCGGCGAGCGCCACCGCAAGGACATCCACGAGCAGGATCACTGGCCAGATCAGAATGGTCAGTTCGGAAAGCCTGAAGACAGGGATCAGGAGCGCCAGCAACGCTACCGGTGGAAATAACATCGCCCACTTCGGTGGCGGCTCGGCGCCTCCGTTCAGCCGCTGCAGTGTGAGCGGAAGAAGCGTGTGCGCCAGGGCAAAAACGAGTGTGAATGTGAGGGCAGCGGGCAGGAGCGAGTTGGTGACGCTTGTGCTCATCCAGATGGAGAGGAAGATGAACACTGCCGCGCCTGCCATCGGATAAGCGTTCCGAAAGGCACGGTCGATTCGCGACAATGCCAGGATGATCAAATTCAAACCAAACACAAACCCGAGCAGCAGCCACGGTCGTTCCGCGATTCCGGCGAAGGATTGAAAGTAGAACGCGAACAAGAAAGCCACGAACCCAAGGCCTGCCGTCGAGCCGCTCATGAGATGATCCTGCTCATCGTTTCGGCGTGCGAGTTTCGTTGCTCCAAGCCAGATCAGATTGAAACTTAGCAACACCGCCATCGGGATCAGTGTCTTGCTGCCTTCGTAGTAGCCACCGACATTGAAGAACTTCGAAGCCCAGCCGATCTGCATGAACACCGTCCCGGCGGCGGCCAGCGGCGTGAGGAAGTTCCAGCGCTGCCGCAGTGCTACGGCGATCACACCCACATCCAGCAGCGCGATATAGGCGAAGAACCCCACGGGAGCATCCTGTCCGGTCGAGAGGAGGATGGGTGTGACGAACCCGCCGAGCATCCCGAGCACGGCAACCACCAGCGCCTCCAATCGAACCGCGAGCAGGAACGCAGTCGCCGTGACGAGCACCATGAGCGCGAATGTTGGCCCTGGCCCGAAGAACGCGAAGTGATAGATCGCTCTACACGCGAAAGTTACTCCGTAGAGAATCAGGACACCGGTCGCGCAAAACGTGTGGGACAGGATCGTGAATTCTTTCTGGCGCATCACCACGCCGCCTACGACGAGTCCCAAGCCAAGCAGGAAACCCATCGCGACGCGCACTTCAGGCGGCAGCCAGCCTCTGTCGAAAGAAAGCTTCACAAAGTAAGCGACGGCGAGGAACAGCGTGATGCCGCCAATCCATGCGTAGAGTTTCGCGCCCATGAACTGTTCCCAGTTCAAGCTGCCTTTGACCTGTTCGAAACTGAAGGCGGGGCGTCCTCTTGTCTGGCTCGCAGGTTCCGTCTGAGACGACGTCTTGGAAGCCCAATTCGGCATCGGCAAAGGTGGTGGCGTTGGTCGGAAAGGTTCGACGATCGGGGGTGCGGAAATCGGCTCCGGAGTTTGTTGAGCCGTCTCCTTGCTGATTTCCGGCTGTGCGATCAACTCGGTTTCCACTTCGGTCTGCGCTAAGATTTCCACGGCTGCTGTGGCAGATTCGCGATGAACTGGCGCCGGCTGTGGCGGGAGTTCTGAAAGCTCGGCCAGCCGCCTCTCGACCGAGTATAAGCGCAGGTTCAGACGCTCGGTTTCTTTTGTGGCCCGGTTCGCCTTGAGGACCGCGACGATGGGGAGGACAAGGACGATGACGATGATTCCGAGAACCAGCAATATAACGAAGCCTTCCATAGCATTCTTTCAGTTATTCACGGTGAACCGTGATCCGTGGTTCGCTCGACACCCTTCGGAATGGGCTGTCAGTCTTCCATAACACCAGGCTTGCTCCTGCAAAATCCCGGAACCCGCCTTTTGCTTTGGCGCGCCATCCAGTGAGTGTCGGAATGAGCTTTACCTCTAATCTTCCAATGAAGCCACACTTGAATTGCCGATGTTCGCGAACATGCGCTTGCCAAACCGAAGGTCGCAGGTGTTTACTCACGTCCAAGGTTTAAGACTCTTGATGAGCTCCACAAATTCCAATCCGCAGGACGGCTCCACGCCACTGATCTATCTGGTGGACGATGAGCCTCTTTTGCTCGAACTCGCCGAGATGGTGCTCGATGGCAATGGCTATCGTTTTGAAAAGTTTCATGACCCTACCGAGGCCTGGAATACGTTTCGCGTTGCAGATCCTCAGCCGGCCTTGCTCATCACCGATTACGCGATGCACGGGATGAACGGCGTCGAGCTGATCATTAAATGCAAGGGCATGTGCCCCAACCTCAGAACGATCCTGATCAGCGGCACCGTGGACGAGGGGATTCTCCGGGACGCCCCCGTGAAGGTGGAGCACTTCATTCGCAAGCCCTACCGCACGACGGAGCTTGCTCAGGCTGTGCGCGATGTATTTACGCGGGCGGCGGGTGTTTAAGACTTTCGGGTAGGACATCAACATCACCGGCTGGCCTGTTGCAATTCTTCAGATTTGGCCTCCATCCGATTGAACTCTCCTTCGCGCAGCTATTGTGGTGCGGCTTGACTCTGTTAGATCTCCCGTGATCGTTGAGCCCACATGAAATCTGGAACCGGGAGACAGTTGCTGGTCGCCGCGCTCGTCGTGCTGGGCGCTTACGTTGCCGTTTTTCTTCTGATCGAACGATCAAGGCCGGGCAAGGGGCCTTGGAGCGTGACGTTTTCCACGGATGTCACCGGACGGCCAACCGTGACGGCGACGCACGAGAAGCTGAACTTGAGGAAGATCGAGTTTCGCTTCGAGGGGGAACGGCTGCCACAAACCAACCTCCAGAGCACCGTCATCTTTGACAAGCCGGTTACCAACACTCCGTTCGGCTCGGTGGTTTTCATCGACACGACGTTCCTGCCAGGGACGGTCGTTCTGGATCTGTTTGGGCACGAGATTCAACTGCTCCGTCGTGTGTTGAGTGTCAACAAACGCGAAGTGCCATGGCAGCCGGAGATGACGATTGATCTGAAACAGACTGACAAGCTGGCCAGCGAGGGCAGGAATAAGCCGCGTCGCGTCGAGCCAAAAGGCGAGCCAGCGCGTTGACTTCTTCCCGGCTCCGCAACTATCGAATGCTGCCGTAGGCTTCTTCGATCAACGCGCGGAAATTATTCTCGCCGACCTTGACGATCTTGAATTCCCGTTCGGCGCTCTCCTGGGAATCGCTGGCGTGCGCGGCGTTGACCATGATGGTCTGCCCGAATTCGCGCCGGATCGAGCCTGGTGGCGCCTTGGAGGGATCGGTGGGGCCGAGCACATCGCGGATTTTGGCCACGGCTTCCGGGCCTTCGTAAATCAGCGCAATGCACTTCTCCGATCCGGGCTGATGGCGCTGCTTCTCGGGCGTTTCGGCGGGAGACTTCCCGGACATGAAGCGGACGATGTTGCCGAACTGGTAGTCTCCGAAAAGCGGGCAGAGAGTCTCGCCCAACTGCTTTTCCTCCGCAGCGGGAACTGAAAAGCCGAGTTCCTGCTCGATGGCGGCCTTGGCGCGCGCACCGACAACATCGGTCAACTTCGTGCGCAGAACTTCGAGCACTGGCCCGTAAAACTCCATGGCATCGGCCACGCTCATGCGCAGAACCTTGATTCCGACGATGTAGAGGCCCGTGCGGGAGAAGAAATCGATGACGTTGCCGGGGCGGCCGGTCGGGAAGCGAAAGTTATCCGGCTTGATCAGGACGAGCGTCCGCTGGGAATTTTCGTTGGGAGCGTAGTTGATGGTGTTCTCGAGGATGCCACCGTCGGAGTCCGAGTAACGCGCCCAAAGCTTGAGTTTCGATTCCGCTTCATCGGCGACCGGAGCTGCCAGGACCGCTGGTTCGAAGTAACGAACATGGCCATCTTCTCCGAGAATCAAATCGCCGTAGGTGTCCCGGATGGTTTCCCCGCTCGCGCGAGTGGTGCTGATGTTGCCCACCACGCCTCGTATTTTCCGGACCGCATCATCGCCCTTGAAGAGAAGCATCATCACCCGGCGCCGGCGGCCGGTCTTCGGATCGGGGGCGAGGTTTTCGAGGATGTAATCGCGAATGAGTTCCTGGATGTGCCGATCCTGCGGGTCCTGGGCTGAAACAACCGCCTGGGAGTAAGCCGTCACCAGCTCCGCGCTCGGCGCGAACATCCGCGCCGCCACCAGATCCAGGCCGGTTCTGGTGATCAGACGCGCCAGAATTCCGCCCGTCCGGGATTTGTAGAGGGAATACGGAGTAACAATGACGTAGGCGATCTGCTCCGGCATAACAAGAGGGATCAAGTGCCGGGCGCAGCAGGCGGCGGCACGACGGCGGGCGTCGCTTTACCGCCAAGGATCTTGAACATGACGACGCCGCAGGTGGGGCACTTGCCCTTGATTGCCTTGCGACCGTTCTTCATGAGTTCCTCAACGGCGTCGGCAATCTCCTTCTTAGATTTACATTTGACGCAGTAGCCTTCGGACATAATCGGGTGCGCGGACGCCTCTGGCGGTGGCGCGGCAGCAGGTTACGGGTCGGCTGCGAGCAGCGTCAACAGGGAAACGGGCGGGTAAAAACCACCCAGGCGCAGCTCCGGAACAGGACAGGCACCGTGCCGAGTCGTTCCTTCCCTCCCTGAGAGCAACGAGCGGGAAGAGGTTTGAATAGAGGGGAAATCCGCGAATATCGACCACGAATAGCCACCAATCGCGGGGTGTGATCAAAAGTGGATGAGGCAAGTGAGAGGTTGTGGCATCACCTATTGTTTCCCTCTCCCAGCGGAAGAGGGATTAAGGGTGAGGGCGAGTTCTCCCGGGATTCCACCAGCATTTTGGCGGGGGCCGGGGAGCCTGACTTGGTTAATTGCATCACTTTCACAGATCTGTTGTCGTGGGCAATAAAATCTCCTATTCCTCAATGCGTGCCTGATCTCCTCGCCAAAACGATTCAACAGGATTCCTCGACTCTTCCTGAACGTGTCCAGGATGAAACTGAACTCGATGATTTGCTGACCCGCCCGAGTCCTCGATTGATCGAATCGATCAAAGGGATTCCAAAACGCCTTCTGATACTTGGTGCCGGTGGCAAGATGGGACCGACGCTCGCTGTGCTCGCCAAGCGCGCTGCCACGCTCGCAGGCGTCGAGGTCGAGGTTGTTGCCGCCAGTCGCTTCTCCGACGCTCGATCCCGTCAATGGCTCGAATCCCATGAGGTTAACACGTGCGTCACCGATCTCCTCGACCGCCGCAGCCTGGAGAACCTTCCTGACTCCACACACATCATTTATCTGGTCGGCCTGAAATTTGGCACCTCTGATAATCCTTCGCTAACATGGGCGGCCAACACTCTCGCTCCGGCCCACGTTGCCGAAAGATTTCCAAAAGCCCGGATCGTCGCGTTGTCCACAGGAAATGTTTATCCATTCGTTCCGGTGGACTCTGGAGGCGCCACAGAAGATCACGCATTGACGCCGGTGGGCGAGTATCCGAATGCCGCCGTCGCCCGGGAGAGAATCTTCGATTATTTCTCGCGTGAGAACGGCACTCGCATCGCCTTGCTCCGCCTTAACTACGCGGTGGAGCTTCGCTACGGCGTGCTCCTGGACATAGCGCAAAGGGTTTGGGCCGGACAACCGGTCGATCTGGCCGCAAGTCGCTTCAATAGCATCTGGCAAGGGGATGCCAACGACATGATCCTGCGGGCGTTTCCATTGACATCCAGTCCCGCGAGCAGTTGGAACCTGACCGGGCCTTGTCTCCGGGTTCGTGAAATCGCCTTCCAATTTGGAGAAATTCTTGGACGAGCACCGGTCTTTACCGGCGAGGAATCCAACACCGCCCTCCTGAGCAATCCTCAAAGGCTCTATTCCCATTTGGGTCCACCTTCCACACCGCTGGGCGACATCCTGCGTTGGACGGCGCATTGGGTTCAGTCTGGCGGACGTTGCTTGAACAAACCCACCCACTTCGAGGTGCGCGATGGCCAATACTGATCTGATCCGTAAGCGATTGCTGGAAGGCCTGGTCATCCCAGCACATCCCCTCGCGCTCACGCGCTCACGCCGATTGGACGAACGCCGACAACGGGCGTTGAGCCGCTACTACCATGCGGCTGGCGCAGGTGGACTCGCGGTCGGAGTTCACACCACACAGTTCGCCATACGTGCCAAGAAACACGGTCTCCTCAAACCGGTGCTCGAACTCGCCGCCACAACCGCTTCCGCCTGCGACGCCGCCACTGGACGTCACACCCTTCTCGTCGCCGGCATCTGCGGAAAGACGCAGCAGGCAAGCACCGAAGCGGAACTCGCGCGGAGCCTGGGTTACCACGCCGGCCTGCTTTCCCTCAGCGCACTGAAGAACGGAACCGTCTCCGAACTCATTTTTCACTGCCGGACTGTTGCCAGGGCGATTCCAATTTTTGGCTTCTATCTGCAACCTGCCGCTGGCGGACGCCTTCTGCCCTACGAGTTCTGGCGCCGTTTCGTTGAAATCGAGAACGTCGTTGGCATTAAGATCGCACCATTCAATCGCTATCAAACCGTGGATGTCCTTCGCGCGGTCGCCAATTCCGGCCGCGCAGACATTGCTCTTTACACCGGCAATGATGACAACATCGTCATGGATCTGCTCACGCCGCACCACCTCTCGACAGATCAAAACTCGCTACCGCTGCGGTTCGTCGGCGGGTTGCTCGGACATTGGGCGGTGTGGACGTGCAACGCGGTGAAACTTCATGATGAGTGCCGCACTCTAGCGCGTTCGGGAAAATCCATTCCCCAGCAGATGCTCCGCCGGGCAATCGAAGTGACCGACTGCAATGCCGCCTTTTTCGATGCTGCCAATCATTTCCACGGATGCATTCCCGGCATTCACGAAATTCTCCGGCGACAAGGTTTTCTTGAAGGAACCTGGTGCCTCGATCCAAAAGAGATTTTGAGCCCGGGCCAGAGCAAAGAAATCGACCGCGTCTGCCGGGCATATCCCCACCTGGCCGACGACGAGTTCGTCGCCAAACACATCGACGAATGGCTCTGTTGAAACATTTTTCCACCAGCAAGACGACTGCGGTGATGGCGCTGTTGAGCCTCATGCTGCCCGCACCAGCGCCGGCAGAAGCGCCGAGTGCCGTAGCAAAATCCGCAGATGGCAGACTGGCGTTGGTCGCTGAAACAGCCGGTGCCCGCCAGAATTCTGCATCACAAGTCACCACCAATTCTCCGCGCCAGCTCATCGAACCCTTCTTTCATCCACCGTCCGAACTGGCCACGAACTTCGGACGCTATCACTCTCCCCTGCTCTTCAACGACGGCAGGCGCGTCACAAGTGCCTCGGACTGGCCGGGACGCAGGGCGGAAATCTTCCGGGAGTGGATGGATTTAATGGGATCCTGGCCATCGGTGATCGAGAAACCACGGCTGGAGATTTTGAGCGCAATACGGCGCGACAACTTCACGCAGCAGCGTGTCCGCTTGGAAATCGCGCCGGCCCAATCTGGCGAAGGTTGGCTGTTGGTGCCCGATGGGAAAGGCCCGTTTCCCGCAGTGCTCGTCGTCTATTACGAACCCGAAACCAGCGTCGGATTGAACGACAAACAACCGTTCCGCGATTTCGCTCTTCAGCTCACGCAACGAGGTTTTGTCACACTGAGCATTGGCACGCCAGGCGGCAATGCGTGGAAGCCGGAGACCGGGAGTGCGTCGTGCCAGCCTTTGTCCTTCCACGCTTACGTCGCCGCGAATTGCTGGCAGGCGCTCGCCAACATTCCGGAAGTGGATGCCCGCCGGATCGGCGTCACCGGCCACAGTTATGGCGGAAAATGGGCGATGTTCGCCGCTGCATTGTGGGACAAGTTCGCCGCTGTCGCCGTAAGTGATCCTGGTATCGTGTTCGACGAGACCCGCTCGAACGTGAATTACTGGGAACCTTGGTATCTTGGATTCGATCCCGCACAGAAGCGCCCGAAAGCTGGAATCCCCTCTGCTGAAAACCCTCGCACCGGAGCTTACCGGACCATGATCGACCGGGGCCGGGATCTTCATGAGCTACACGCGCTTATTGCCCCTCGCCCGTTCCTCGTCAGCGGCGGCGCCGAAGATTCGGTGATCCGCTGGTCGGCTCTCAACCATCTTGTTCAAGTCAATCAACTGCTCGGACGCACCAATCGTGTAGCCATGACGACTCGCAAAGAACACACGCCCAATCCCGAGTCGAACGCACAACTCTGCGCTTTCTTCGCACACTTTCTGTCATCAGCCCCGGCGCAATCGCATTGAGGGAACAACTGGACACTTGACCGGCCAGCCGCGTGTCGAAAAACAGTTCTTGAACCTTCGCGGTTGAACTGCTGTTTCTTTTTAATGCTCACAATGAAACTCAAGCACGTTACGTCCCTGTTTTGCACTTCAGCACTTCTGGCTTCTGCTGGCTACACAAGCGGCGCTCAACCGTCCGCAAACCCCGGTGGCGTCGGGCCAGCCGCCGCGCGCGACAGTCTGAGAGGGCTTAAGACCCCCGATGGCGTCGAAGCAACCCTGTTTGCCTCCGAACCGATGGTTCGAAACCCGACTGACATGGACATCGATTCTCGGGGTCGCGTGTGGATCACGGAAGGAGTGAATTACCGGCTGTTTCAGAAATGGGGAAAACTTCGCCCTGAGGGCGATCGCATCGTCATCCTAGAAGACACGAACGGCGACGGCACCGCCGACAAGGAGATCACTTTTTACCAGGGCAACGAAATCAACGCTGCCCTCGGCATCTGCGTCCTGGGTGACAAGGTGATCGTCTCCTGCTCGCCCAATATCTTCATTTTCACCGATGCCAATCACGATGACAAAGCGGACGGGCCACCCGTCAAGCTCTTCACCGGCATCAAGGGTGTAGATCACGATCACGGCGTCCACGCCTTTGTCTTCGGGCCCGACGGAAAACTTTACTTCAACATGGGCAACGACGGCCGCGAGCTTCACCGCCCGGACGGCAGCCTGGTGAAGGACGTGGAAGGCAACGAGATCATCACGCGCGGCAAACCTTACCGGCAGGGGCTGGCCTTCCGATGCAACATGGATGGAAGCGAGTTTGAAGTGTTGGGGCACAATTTCCGGAACAACTACGAACTTGCCGTGGACTCCTTTGGTACTGTCTGGCAATCAGACAACGATGACGACGGCAATCGCGGCGTTCACATTAACTACGTCATGGAGCACGGGAATTTCGGTTACGTGGACGAGATGACCGGCGCTGGTTGGAGCGACGGTTGGAAAAAGGCCCAGGCAAAAGGAGCCAAAGAGGATGAGCGCCCCGCTTATCATTTCCATCAGTACGATCCAGGCGTCGTGCCGGCATTGCTTATGACGGGTGGCGGATCGCCCACAGGCATCCTGGTCTATGAAGGCAACCTCCTGCCCGGAGCTTTCCGCAACCAGGTTATCCATTGCGACGCGGGTCCCCGGGTCGTCCGTGCTTATCCGGCTGAAAAATCCGGTGCCGGCTACTCGGCACGAAGCGTTGATCTGCTTGCCGCGGACGATGCCGAGAAATGGTACCGTCCATCCGATGTTTGCGTAGCGCCAGATGGCTCCGTTTATATCGCTGACTGGAACGATTCGGGTGTTGGCGGACACTACATGGCCGATCAAAATGTCGAGACAATGACAGGCCGCGTGTACCGGGTCGCACCCAAAGGCAACAAGCCGTCCGTTCCGAAGCTTGATCTGAGCACCACCTCCGGCGCCGTTGCGGCTCTGCAGTCACCGAATCACGCCACGCGTTACCTCGCCTGGACAAAGCTCAACGAATTGCAAGGAAAGGCCCAGAAGGATTTGGAGAAACTCTGGAAAGGAAAGGATTCCCGTCAACGTGCCCGCGCTTTGCATCTGCTTGCCCGCATCAAAGGCAGCGAGAAGAAATACGTGGACCAGGGGCTCAAGGATGCTGACCCAGATATTCGCATCACCGCGCTGCGGATCGCCCGCGAACGCAAGCTGGATGTGATTCCCTATCTGAAAACGCTCTCAGGAGATTCTTCCGCTCAGGTTCGTCGTGAGTGTGCTCTGGCTCTTTTCCACAGTCAGTCCCCGGACGCCGCGAAGATTTGGGCTGACCTGGCAAAACAGCATGACGGCAAGGACCGTTGGTACGTCGAAGCTCTGGGAATCGGGGCGGACGGACAATGGGACAAGTTCATGGATGCCTGGCTCGCGCAAACGGGCTCCAACACCGCCAGCGCCTCGGCGCGCGACATTATCTGGCGGTCACGAGGCAAGAAGACCCCGGACCTCCTGGCGCGAATCATTACGGACAAGAACACTTCGGCTCCCGATCGCACGCGCTACATGCGTTCACTGGACTTCATCACCGGCCCAGAGAAGGACGCCGCGCTGCTGAAACTGTTGACCGCCGGAAGCGACTCGAAGTAAGCCAGTCCACCTGCGGAATATCAATGAGCGGCCCACGGGCCGCTCTCTTTTTCATGAAGTGCCGTTTCTCGATCCTTCTTGCCGCGCTGACTGCGGCTATTGCGACAGGTTCTCTGGCTGCCGACGACAACAACGCCGTGGCCATCGAAGCCTTGAGCCGACTCAAGGAAGTCGATCTCGACGCCAATCCAGCGATCAAGAGCGCGGTGCTACGCATCATCGAATCGACCAAGGGCACGGCACAGTTCGTGGAACTCGTTCGAGATTTCAAACTGAAGGGGCAGGACGCTGCACTCCTGGACTACGCCCTGTCCCATCCCTCAGAATCCGCAGCAGCCGATGCTGTCCGGCTATTGATGGTGAACAAGAGCGACTCATTGATCGACAAGACACTCAAGAGCTCCGATGCGAACAAGCTGATCGAGCCCCTTGGCAACACTGGCGAACGACAGATCGTTCCTTTTCTGCTGCCGCTGTTGACAGATACTTCAAAGGATGTGGCCCTCCGCCAGCGGGTTTTGCGGGCGCTTGCTCAAGTCCAGGATGGCGCGGCGGAGATTCTCAAGCTGGCAAAGAATGAGAAGCTTCCCGCTGACCTCAAATTGGTTGCCAGTTCTGAATTGAACAACGTTCGTTGGGCTTCGATAAAGTCCGAGGCTGCCCAACTGTTGCCGCCGCCACAGAGCCAGAACTCGGAGCCGCTGCCGCCCATCTCGGAGCTCATGAAACGCACCGGTGACCCGCAGCGGGGAGCGGAGCTTTTCCAGAGCCCACAGGTTGCTTGTGCCAGTTGTCATCAAGTGAATAGCAAAGGCATCGATTTCGGCCCAAAACTTTCCGAGATCGGTACCAAGCTCGGCAAGGACGCTCTTTACGCCGCCATCCTTGATCCGAACGCAGGCATTTCGTTCGGCTACGAAACCTGGCAACTGGAACTCAAGAACGGTGATGAAGGCTACGGGTTGATCGCGAGTGAAACCGAATCCGAAGTGGCGATCAAGAGCGCTGGCGGAATCCTGACGAGATATAAGAAATCGGACATCGCCAAACGCGAAAAGCTTGCGACATCCACCATGCCTTCCGGCCTGCAACAAGCGATGACCACTCAGCAGCTCGTCGATTTGGTCGAATATCTTTCAACTCTGAAGAAAGTGGCGGAGTAAAAATAAAAAGTTGGCGCCGCTTGCGCAGCGCCAACTTAAAAGCCTTGAGACAATCGGACCGGATTGCTCACCACCAGAAGGCAGGACCGCCATCGGTGCGAACGCGCATCTTGGAAAACTTCCGCGATTCCACATGTGCATCCGCAAACGCGAGATTCCCGCCCTCGGGCATCTTCCCGTTCAAATGCGGTGATTGATGCCCCTTAAAGCCCCCGTCAACTTTCGTGTACTGGTTCTTAGTCCTGTCTGTTTCATTTTCCCCATTCGATAGTGTCGCGTCGGCTATAATCACTCGCTCCGATGAACCCGGATTGATCTCCGTCCCGTCCTTCATCTTCCATGCTATCGGATTGAGACTTTCGGTGATGTTTGTCTTCCGTACGCGCGCCGAATTCAGGAATGCAAATTGATACCCGACCACCCGGAAGCCAACATCCTTCAGCGTTGTTTCCCCCGCTCCGTTTTTGTTTGCGCCAGAGTCGGTGGTGAAACTCCACAAGGTATCGTTGTCCTGTTTCGCAAACCCTGGGCAATAAAGGATGTGCCTTTGCGCCCCATTTTCGGTCAGCCTGTTAGACACATACGCCGGCACGTCCCACGGCCAGTTGCCGACATCGCCATTGGGAGCCTTGAGATCAAGGAAACGATCCTTGTTGTCACCGGCGTACAACCAGGAGGCGAGCCCCAGTTGCTTGAGATTGCTGGCACATTTGATTTTAATGGCCTTGGACTTGGCCTTCGAGAGTGCCGGCAACAACATGCCGGCCAGAATGGCGATGATCGCAATGACCACCAACAATTCAATGAGGGTGAAAGCTCGACAGCGAATGCGGCTGCGACTGTAAAGAAACAATGACAGAATTTTTTTGTTCATAAGATTTTCTCAGCCGCCACACATGCGGCGGTTCGATTGGGAACTGGCACCAATGTAGCGCGGCCTGCCACGGTTTCCACTAGAATCTTTACCAGGCTTCAGATCGAGAGCACAGGACAGGATATCAGCAATTCTCATTATGGCTGAATCATTGGAAAAATGAGGGGTTTTCGAGCGTTGCATGGTCATCAGGGGGTGAAGCAATACGGCGCTAAAACCTCGGGCATCCATGAATTCTGAATGTTTCGGACGACTGCCTGCCGGATTTCCGC
>SIBF01000183.1 GCA_009695275.1 Pedosphaera sp.
ACTGCGCTTGAGGCATAGCCCGATCTTTGTGCCCAATTTCATCTCAAGCAAGCCATCCGCTTCCAGCTCATCCCCCGCACCTCAGGCTCTTCCTTCTTCCACGAACCCCTTTCCTTTTCTCCCTACAAGTCAGGATTTCTGAGGCTGCGCCGGGGTGAACCCGGGGCCGTTTGGCGCGCCGTTCTCGGACAACGGCCGGGTACCCGACGGCGGCAAGGTCGCCTTCATACAGGAGAACAGTGCGCTCAAGCAGACGGTCCGCGGTCTTGTCGCCGGCGTGCAGTATTTCCTGCGGTTCCATGAGAACGCGCGCACCTGTTGTGCAGCCCCACGGCTGGCCGTGACCATCGGCGGTGTGGCGGTCGTCAGTGAACACGCGGTGCCACCGGTGGGTGGCGACAACCCGTATCGCCTCCTGACAAGTTCGCCGTTCACTGCTGACGCTGCTAATGTTGAACTGGCTTTTATAAAGAGCGATCCAACCGGTAGCGATAGCACAGTGCTGCTCGACGCCGTCGAACTGTTGCCGGTGGGGCAGTACGAGTGGTCAATGAACGAAGGCGACACAGTTACGATGCGGGTCTCGACCAGCGATGGCGATCTTCCAGCGCAGAAACTCGCGTTCGCGCTGGCAGCCGGCGCACCGGAGGCCTCGGTGATTTCACCCGAAGGCGTCTTCCGTTGGACACCCACGGAAGCCCAAGGGCCGGGCAAGTATCCCATCACCGTGCGCGTGACGGACAACGGCGAACCGCCATTGAGCGCAGAACAGACCTTCACAGTGACGGTCAATGAGGTGAACACTGCTCCAAAGTTGTCGGTGATCAGCGATCAGTCGGCTGAAGTCGGCCGCGAACTCGCGTTCGCCGCTACAGCCGCAGACGCCGATCTACCGGCGAACGCACTGATCTTCTCCCTCAACCCCGGCGCGGCGGACGGCGCGAAGATCTCGACTACGGGTGCCTTCACCTGGACGCCGACCGAAGCACAAGGTGGCGCGACTTATCCCATCGGCATCACCGCCACAGACGACGGCGTGCCGCCATTGAACGATTCGAAGAAGTTCAACGTGACCGTCGCGGCGGTGCAGCGGGAGATTCGCGTGACGGGCGCAAGCATCTCGGGTGATGGGAAATTCACCTTCACCTGGAGCGCGCAGGCCGGGCGCTCGTATCAAGTTCAGTTCAAGAACGGCTTGAGCGACGCGGAGTGGCGGAACATCGAGCCGCCCGTCACAACGACCACCGACAGCGCCACCTTCACCGCTTCTGTCAGCGATGGAGCTCAACGATACTATCGTGTGGTCGGCAATCCGCAGTAGCTCGACTCAACCCGAAGGCCGAAAGACAATTTACAGAAGGCAACAAAGACAACGAAGGGAAAATGCTTTCTGTCTGGAAGGGCCATGTTGGAAAGAGTTCGGGCCGGGAAACTCCAACTCTTTCCAGCTTCGTTCACTTCGTTTCCTTCTGTAAACCAGCCTCGGTTTGGGGGCTCAACTCGACTCGTACAAACAAAACACCAGCGCCGGTTATCAGCGCTGGTGTATTTCCACGAAATCCTAACCCGTCAGCTCACAGCCGAACCGGGCTCGATCAAGTCGAGGATCCCACTCTGGCTTACTTGCCCTTGGCGGCTTTCTTCGCCGGTCCTGTCGGAACGGTGGCGATGGTTTGCAGGATGCGGCCCGCGATCTTGTAGGGGTCGCCCTGGGAATTCGGACGGCGATCTTCCAAATAACCGCGGTAGCCGTCGGGAATGAAGGTTTGCGGCAGGCGGACGGAAGCGCCGCGATTACCCACGCCGTAGTTGAATTTGTCGATGGACTGGGTTTCATGCAGGCCGGTCAGTCGCAGATGATTGTCCGGACCATAGACGGCGATGTGCTCGTTCTTGTATTTGTCGAACGCCGCCATCAGCGCCTCGAAATAATCCTTGCCGCCCACTTCGCGCATGTGAGTGGTCGAGAAGTTGGTGTGCATGCCGGAACCGTTCCAATCCACGTCCTTGCCCAGCGGCTTGCAATGCCAGTTCACATCCACGCCGTATTGTTCGCAGAGGCGCATCATGAGGTAACGCGCCACCCACATCTGGTCGGCGGCGTTCTTGGAGCCTTTGCCGAAGATCTGGAATTCCCACTGGCCTTTGGCGACTTCGGAATTGATGCCTTCATGGTTGATGCCCGCGTCGAGGCAGAGGTCAAGGTGCGCATCCACAATTTCACGCGCGATACAGCCGACATTTTTGTAACCGACGGCGGTGTAGTATTCGCCCTGCGGCGGGGGAAAGCCGCCCCCAGGCGGGAAGCCCAGCGGTGCGCCGTCCTTGTAGAGAAAATACTCCTGCTCGAAACCGAACCAGGCGCCGGGGTCATCGAGAATCGTGGCGCGGGCGTTGCTCGGGTGCGGGGTCTTCTTGTCGGGCATGAACACCTCGCACATGACGAGCGCGCCGTTCTTCTTGGTGGTGTCGGGATAGATGGCGACAGGTTTGAGCATGCAATCCGAAGTTCGGCCTTCGGCCTGGCGGGTCGAGCTGCCGTCAAAGTTCCACCAAGGAAGCTGGCCAAGCGTCGGAAATTTCGCAAATTCCTTGATGGTGGTTTTGCCGCGGATGTTGGCGACGGGTTCGTAACCGTCGAGCCAGAGGTATTCGAGTTTGTATTTTGACATGGGCGTCGATGTGTTTGTGAGTTCAGTTTGTTTCCGATCGGATGGAGCCAAAGCATCCACCTTCATCAAAGGCGGAAACGTTGAGCAGGGACGATGCCGCCACGCAAGACTTTTCAATTCACCACTCACGGGCAGGCAATTCCACCCCCTTGTGGCAAGGGTTTTCGTAAACTGCACGGAAGTCAGTTCAGCTCATGCCTTCGCGTGAAGTCCTGTCGATTGTTGATCATTCTGTGCAAAACGCACCGGCCATGAATGCTGGTGCCGCAAAAGGGACCAGGCTTTCCAAGCTCATTTCGATTCGCAATAATCCCCGCCACGGACGCGGCTCTGGCTGGCTTCTGCTGCCGGATTGAAACTGTAATGAATGCCGTGGATACCAATGCGGAGCGGTTCCCTGGTTTATGTTGAAAGTGAAGGACACGCTGAGGGCGACGGTGCATCTGACCTTCGACGGGCGGGTGATCAAGCAGTATCACGGCCCGAACGCCTGCGAACGATTCCAGAATGAGGTGCGGGTGCTGCGCCATCTTGAGGCCAGGGGCTGCGGTTTTGTGCCCCGGTTGCTTGAAGCCGATCCGGAAAAACTCCGCATCATCACCACGAACTGCGGCAGCCGGGTGGAGCATCTGGATGCCGGGCGCACGCGCGAGCTGTTCGCCGAATTGGAGCCTTTCGGCGTCCGCCACGATGATCCCGATATTCGCAACGTTACTTACCGGCAGTCTGATGGGCGCTTTTGTTTGATTGATTTTGAGCTGGCGACAATCCTCCCTGGGTTTGAGTAAATGCAACGGACCACCCATCAGCCGCCCTCTATTCCCAACGCAACCACCTTGAAATGGTTCGGATGGACGGATCGCGGCAGGGTCCGCGCCAACAACGAAGATTCCTTCCTCGCCCTGCGTTTTGATGCACGGGAAGTGCAATTGCTCGGGAAATCTGGCGAGGCACAATTGATGAACACCGACTTCGCCTTCGCTTTGTGCGATGGCATGGGCGGCGCGAAGGCGGGTGAATATGCCAGCCGGATTGCGGTGGAGAAGATCACATCGCTGCTGCCGCGTTCATTCCAGCAAAAGGCAAGCGGGCTGGAGTCGGGTTTCACGGATGTGCTCACGGAGCTTTACACGCAGGTCCACAAGGCGCTGGCGTATCTGGGCACCAGCTATGAGGAATGCCAGGGAATGGAGACGACGATGAGCCTTTGCTGGTTCGTTCCTGGCTGGATGTATTTCGGCCACGTCGGTGACAGCCGGATCTATTATTATTCCGCGAGAGATGGAACCTTCAGGCAACTCAGCCATGATGACACACACGTCGGCTGGCTCTTCCGCAACGGGCAGATCAACGAACGCGAAGCCCGCACGCATCCTCGGCGGAACGTGCTTCAGAAATCCCTTGGCGGGAACAATCAGTTCGTTGATCCACAGGTTGGAGCCGTCGGTTGCGAACTAGGCGACATGTTCCTGATATGCTCGGATGGTTTGACCGATGGACTTTATGACCATCGGATGATCGACGTGTTGCGCGAACCGGCGTCAGACATTTCCAATCCTGCGCGGCAACTGGTGGAAGAATCGGTGGCTGCCTCTGGCCGCGACAACACGAGTGCACTGGTGATCAAGGTGGAGTGAGCCAAAGGAACGCCGAGCATTGCCTGGCGCTCCAATAAGAAAAGCCGCGCCCGGTTTGCACCGGGCGCGGCGTGTATCCACTTCCGAAGCGGAGATCAGGCTCCGTGGTAGCCCTCTTCGCCGTGTTCGGCGAGGTCGAGGCCGACCGACTCTTCTTCTTCGCTGACTCGAAGGCCAATGATGGCCTTCACGATGTAAGCAATCACCACCGTGCCCACGACGGCCAGCACCAGGGTGATGCCGATGGCCTTCACCTGCTCCATCCACAGGCCGTTGCCGACCAGTTTGAAGAGGCCGTTGGCCTTGGCGTAACTGTTGGCGTCCGTGAGGTTGCTGTTCACGCTGCTCGTGGCCAGAAAGCCTGTCATGAGCGCGCCGAGAGTTCCGCCCACGGCATGCACACCGAACGTGTCGAGCGCGTCATCGTAGCCGAACATCTGCTTGAGTTTTACAACCGCGAAGTAGGGGACCAATCCCGCCGCCACGCCGATGATCATCGCGCCATTGGCGTCCACGAATCCGGCGGCGGGGGTGATGACCACCAGGCCAGCCACCGCGCCGGAGCAGAATCCCAGGACGCTGGGCTTGCCTCGGAAGAGGAATTCCGCCATCGCCCAGACGAACGCTCCGACTGCTGCCGCCAGCGTGGTCGTCATGAACGCGTTGGCCGCGATGCCATCGGCTGCCACGGCGCTGCCCGCATTGAAGCCATACCAGCCGACCCAGAGCATGCCCGTGCCGATCATGCACATCACCATGCTGTGCGGTTGCATCGGTTCCTTGCCGTGGCCCCGGCGCTTGCCGAGGATCAGGCAGAGAATCAACGCCGACCAGCCAGAGGACATGTGAACCACCGTGCCGCCGGCGAAATCAATTGCCTTGATCTTCGCGTCGCCGTTCCAGACGCCGTTCATCAGGCCGTCCACGCCCCAAACCATGTGAGCGAGCGGGAAGTAAACGACGAACATCCAGAGCGTGACGAAGAGCAGGATGGCTGAGAATTTCATGCGCTCGGCAATCGCGCCAATGATCAGCGCGGGCGTGATGATGGCGAACATCATCTGATACATGGAGTAAACGTTTTGCGAAACCCAGGCGGCGTAGTCCGTGTTCGGGTTCGCATCCACACCCTTGAGCAAGGCAAACTTCAGACCACCCAGATAGGGACTGCCACCCGCGAAGACGAGGCTGTATCCCACGAGATACCAGAGGATCGTCACCAGTCCGGCAATTCCGAGGCACTGCGCCAGCACGGAGAGGATGTTCTTCTTGCGCACCAGGCCGCCGTAGAACAGCGCCAGACCGGGCAGCGTCATGAACAGCACGAGCGCGGCGCTGGTCATCATCCAGGCATTGTGGCCGGGACCGGAGCCGGCGATTTTCGAGGGCGCGTTGGTGCTGGCATTGCGTGCGCCGTTGTTGACGTAGGCCTCAAGGTCTTCGAGGCGCTCGGACACTGAACGCTCCGGCGCCGGAGCGTCGGCGGCTCGCACTGCGGAAATCGGGGAGAACAGGACGGCCAGCAGGCTCAATGAGAGAAATAGTTTCTTCATGTGTTTATGTGGTTCACGGTTGCGGTTTTGACTAAACGGCGCTGTCCCCTTTTTCCTCGGTCCGAATGCGGACGGCTTGTTCCACCGGCGACACAAAGATCTTTCCATCGCCGATTTTTCCGGTCTTGGCGCTCTTGACGATGGCGCTGACGGCTGCTTCAACCTGGCTGTCGGGCAGTACCAGTTCGAGTTTGATCTTGGGAAGGAAGTCAACGGTGTACTCGCTCCCGCGGTAAATCTCGGTGTGGCCCTTCTGGCGTCCGAACCCCTTGACTTCGGTAACGGTCATTCCCTCGATCCCGATGTCTCCGAGGGCGTCCTTCACTTCTTCGAGTTTGAAGGGTTTGATGATTGCTTCGACTTTTTTCATGTATTTCTTGGTTGAGTCTCGGACTTGTCGGTCCGCTGTGGCTCCAATCCCTGCCGCGTTGATCTGTCAGGCAGCCTCTGGTTACGAGACAGATGACTGAATTCATGCGATCAGCCGGATCGCCTGGCGCTGCTGGACTGGCCTTGCCGTCCGTTTAGCAACGGGGATGCCATGGCACGGACCCAGGCAGCAGACATGAATGAAACCTCTGAAAACATTGAGTTATTTCGATTTACCTCAATCCGGGCTTTTAATCGCAAGCGGCGGCGAATTGCCCACGGTGGTCTTTTTTAATCACCGCGTCGGCGGATCGCTCGCCGACCTGCTCTCTCGATTCCCGAGACGCTTTCGGCTCTCGAAACATGACGGACCATAGTTCCCAGTCTCCTGACCATCAGCCGTTCCAAGGGCACTTGGGGACCGCGCAAAAATAACTTCCGCAGCAGCCTCAATTGGCGCGGGTTCAAACTTTTGGCTGTTGCAACCAACCAAGTTCACTAGGCTCCCCATCCAGCATCCCTCGCCGAACTCTGTTCACCGGGGCTGCGATACCAAATGAACTCTTCTGATTCTCCAAACATCCGACGACTGCTTTCGGCAGCCATCTTTGTCCTCAGCTTTGGCTGTGTAGCCATGCTCGTTGGTGGGGCACAAGGAAACCAGACTGACGCCAATACCCGGTATTTTCGTTCCGATTTCGGGAGAGCCCCAAAAGGTTCCGGCCCCTTGCCCACTCGACTGAACGATCCATCAGTGCTGCGCTGGCGCGTAAATCTCGACTCAGGTCAATCAACGCCAATTCTGTCGAATGGCCGGATCTTCCTGACCACCTATAACAATCAATCCAAGGAACTCGCCACGGTTGCGTTGGATCAGAAGACCGGAGAGTTGCTCTGGCGGCGACCGGTGACCGCCGGGAGTATCGAGACTTTTCATCAGAAGACCGGCAACGCAGCCGTCGCCACTCCGGCCTGCGACGGCTCGCGGCTCTACGTGTTCTTCGGAAGCTACGGGCTGATCTGTTATGACTTGGATGGCAATAAACTCTGGGACCATCGCATGGGGCCGTTTCGAGACGAATATGGCGCTGGAAGTTCTCCAATCAATGTCGATGGCAACATCATCCTGAATCAGGATCACGATACGGACAGCTTTCTTGCGGCGATTGATTGCTCGACAGGTAAACTTGTTTGGAAAACGCCCCGACCAGATGCCGTCCGAAGTTACGCCACGCCGGCTTTATGGTCCCACGAAGGCCGCAAGGAACTGCTTGTCGCTGGAGCTCTCGAACTCTCCGGCTACGATCCCGCGAGCGGCAAACTCCTCTGGTCGATCCCGGGCCTGGCGCGCATCGTAATTCCCGTGCCGATTCCCGACGGCGACATGATTTACATGGCTTCATGGGCGCCAGGCGGTGATTCGGGCAAGCGCCTCGCTCTGGACCTCTGGCCCACCGCACTCGGAAAATGGGACAAGAATAAGGACGGCAAACTTTCACTTCCCGAAATCGATGATCGTGAAGTGGTGGATCGCTTCTTCCGTATGGATCTCGACCAGAATGGCACTCTCGATCAGAAGGAGTGGGATCGACATGCGAATGTCTTTCGCCTCGCGCAGAACGCCATTTTAGCAGTGAAACCCAGCGGTCGTGGCGAACTACCCGGGAGCCAGGTCGTCTGGAAATATCAGCGAGGCATTCCGTATGTTGCCACGCCCTTGCTCGATGCGGGGATCATCTGGATGGTCAAGGACGGTGGCATCGTCACCAAACTCGAAACCGCCTCCGGCGCGCTCTTGCAGGAAGAACGCCTGGCGGGACTCGGCGGCTACTACGCGTCGCCCGTCACGGGCGACGGCAAAGTGTATTTTGCCAGCGAGGCCGGAGTTGTCACGGTTGTGGCGAATCAGAAGGACTGGCAGATCCTGTCGTCGCATGACTTTCACGAGAAGATTTACTCAGCACCGGTGATTGATGAATCGCGGATCTTCATCCGGACTGATCAAGCTCTGCATGCATTTGATGGTTCAAAGTAGGTAATACTCATCCTGCAAGGTTCCCATGAAACAACTGCTCAACCTCTTCACGACTTCATTCTTTATCGGCAGCGCCGCGGTTGCACCCGCTGCCGACCGGGACTGGCCGGCGTTCTACGGCGACGAAGGCCGCAGCCATTACTCGACGCTCAAACAGATCACGACGCGAAACATTGAGCGCCTCGAGGCCGCGTGGACGTACCGCAGTGGCGACGGCAGCACGAACAATTTTTCACAGATTCAGTGCAATCCCGTAATCGTGGACGGCGTTCTCTATGGCACTACTCCGCAGCTCAAGCTCATCGCGCTTGATGCCGCATCCGGCCGCGAGCAATGGCGATTCGATCCCTTCACTGGAGGTCGCGCAACGGGTGTGAACCGTGGAGTCGTGTTCTGGAAGGAAGGCGATGACCGCCGGATCCTGATCATCGTCGATCACTTCCTCTACGCCGTGAACGCCCGCACCGGGAAACTCATCGACTCCTTC
The DNA here is from genome assembly GCA_009695275.1 of Pedosphaera sp. Taxonomy (GTDB): domain Bacteria; phylum Verrucomicrobiota; class Verrucomicrobiia; order Limisphaerales; family F1-12-MAGs170; genus F1-120-MAGs170. The sequence continues at coordinate 8,754 of SIBF01000183.1, forward strand.
GGCGAGCACGGCCGCGCGGATATCAAGGATGGACTTGGGCGCGATGTGAGTAAACTTTCTGTGCAAGGCAGCACACCGGGAGCAGTCTTTGAAAATTTGATCTTCATCCCGATGCGTCTCGGCGAAGGTCCTGCGCCCACCGCGCCCGGACACATCCGCGCCTTCGACATCCGCACGGGCAAAATGGTCTGGCGCTTCAACACCATTCCGCATCCCGGCGAATTCGGATACGACACGTGGCCGCCGGACGCCTGGACGCACATCGGCGCGGCCAACTGCTGGGCCGGCATGGCGGTGGACAAGGAACGGGGTCTTCTCTTCGTGCCGACGGGTTCTCCGGCGTTCGACTTCTGGGGCGGCAATCGCATCGGCGCGAATCTTTTCGCCAACTGTCTGATCTGTCTTGATGCACGCACCGGCCAGCGGAAATGGCATTACCAGTTCGTCCGGCACGATCTGTGGGACCGTGATCTTCCTTCCGCGCCGAACTTGCTGAACGTTCGCCGCGACGGAAAATCCATTCCCGCCGTCGCTCAAGTCACGAAGTCCGGACACGTCTTCGTCTTCAATCGCGAGACTGGCGAACCGCTCTTTCCCATCGAGGAACGCGCCGTGCCCGCGAGCGATTTGCAGGGCGAAGTCGCGGCACTTACCCAGCCCATTCCTCTTAAGCCCGCGCCGTTTTCGCGCCAGCTTTTCACCGCCAACGAGATCACCGACATCTCACCCGAGTCACATCGCGAGGTGCTCGAACGTTTCGTGAAAGTGCGACCACACGCACCGTTTGCGCCCCCCAGCCGCGAAGGCACGATCATCCTTCCCGGCTTCGATGGTGGCGCCGAATGGGGCGGCGCGGCGACCGATCCTGATGGAGTGCTCTACGTCAACGGCAACGAGATGCCATGGATTCTCCAGATGGTTGAGACGAAACGCGGCGACACTGGCGCATCGGACGGCCCGGCGCTTTACACCCAGATCTGCGCCGTCTGCCACGGCATCAACCGCGAGGGCAACGCGGCGCAAAACTTCCCGACCCTGGTTGGAATTGAGAAAAAGTTGAAACAGGCGGACATCCTGTCCCTGCTCGATACCGGCAAAGGAGTGATGCCGTCTTTCGGATTCCTATCGCCCGCCCAGAAGAGCGCGATCGCAGATCACATCTTGTTGCTGACCTCCGCCACTCCACCTGCGGCGACCAATGATGCGGGCCGAAAGGAGGAGTCAACTGGCGCGGATGTTTTGGGACGAATCCCCTACACCATGACCGGCTACAACCGCTGGCTCGACACCAATGGCTACCCTGCCGTCAAGCCGCCATGGGGCACGCTCAACGCCATCGACCTCAACACAGGCGAATACAAATGGCGCGTGCCGCTCGGTGAAGTTCCCGCATTGACGGCGCGCGGCGTGCCCATCACCGGAACCGAGAACTACGGCGGACCCGTCGTCACCGCAGGCGGACTCATCTTCATCGCGGCGACCAAGGACGAAATGTTCCGCGCCTTCGACCGCAAGACCGGCAAGATGCTCTGGCAGACAAAACTCCCAGCCGGCGGCTACGCGAGCCCCTCGACCTACATGGCCAATGGCCGCCAGTACGTCGTCATCGCCTGCGGCGGCGGCAAGATGGGCACGAAGAGCGGCGATGCCTATGTGGCTTTCGCACTGCCGAAGCCGTGAGTGAACTCGACGGCCCAGACGGTTGGACAATACAACGAGTCCCTCCCTTTCGGAGCCTCTTCATCAGAGGAGAACCCTTGACTTGTCATCTCGACCTGTTGGGATTCGCGATAGCTGCCCGCTTCAACGAAGTGGAGCATTTCGAATCCTATGAAACATCCAGCGCATCGAAATTCGCCTGTTCCAACCAAATTCAAAGTGTTGCTTCTGAGCCTGTGTGCGATCGCATGGTCGAACACCAGCGCCTCCGCCCAGGCAAGCCAGTCGAAAGCTATCGCTGCCAGTTTGCAGCCGGCACCGACCGTCTGGGGTGAAGTAAGAACCGGCACAGCCTCCCGCACGGAATCCGATCCGCGAGTCAGGGCGATTGCCGACAAGCTCGCAATACCGGCAATCGCTGCGCGACAGCCTGCACTGGTCGCCGCTCCCGGTCCCGGTGTCGCTGCTGCACAGCAGGCTGCCCTTCAACTTCTGCGGGCGAATTCCGGTCCAAACGTGAAAGTGCATTTCCGTGCTGCCAATCAAACCATCGCGCAAATCCGCGGTGGAGTTCTGGCGCGGCCGGCAGGGGGCGTTGCCAAAGCCGGCGAAGGCGCGGCCGGCGAACGCACGGCGCGGAGTTTCCTCAAGGCCAACGCCGCCTTGTTGCGGTTGGATGACCCGGACAAGGAATTGAAGCTCGAAGTGGAACGTCGTGACGACGCCGGTGAAAGACACTTGAAGTTCACGCAGGTGTTTAAGGACGTGCCCGTCTGGCCTGCCGGCTTAAGTGTTCATCTGGATGCCGCTGGCAATGTGAACATGGTTGACGGTGCTTATGCGCCTACTCCGGGAGAGATCGCGGTGTTACCCGGCCTGTCTGCCGAAGAGGCAAGGCAGCGAGCCGCGGCAGGCGTATCAGGAGTAGGAGGTTCCACGACCGGTGAGCCGGAGCTGGTCGTTTATGCGCCGCTTGACCGGGCGCCGCGCCTGGCCTGGAAACTCAACGTATCCCGGGACATTGCGCACGCCTGGCTGGTCATCGTCGATGCGCAGGACGGACGCGTTCTCAACCGCACCACACTTTGCTACGACGCCAACGTCGCTCAATCGGCCCGGGGTTTGGATAACGTGAACCGTAACGTCAACGCGTGGTCGCAGGACGGAAAGTTTTATTTGGCGGACACCACCAAGAAGATGTTCAACGCGGCCGTCAATCCCATCAAGGATCCGCGTGGCGTCATCACCATCCTCGACGCACGTGAGGTGACGATCAAGGATCTGAAGACGGCTTTCATCGTCGAGTCGGCCGATGGCGTCAACTGGCTGCCGGACGGGATCAGTGCGCTCTACAACTTCTCGCAGACCTACGATTACTTTCTCGAGCGACATGATCGCAATTCGCTGGATGGCAAAGGCGGGAACATCGACGCGATCGTGCGCGTGAAGGACCTGGATAACGCGTTTTGGAACGGTAACTTGAAGATCATGGTCTTCGGCAATGCGAAACCTTATCCCCTCGCACTGGATGTGGTGGGTCACGAACTCACCCATGGCGTCACCGAAAATTCCGCCAATCTGATTTACGAGCTTCAGCCCGGGGCGATGAATGAGGCATTTTCAGACATCTTCGGAACAATGGTCGAGGCGCGTGTCACCGGGCAGGTGAACTGGACCCTGGGCGAGCAACTCGGCAAGATTTTTCGCGATCTCAAGAATCCCGGTTCGCTCCAGATTTCCGGTCTCAACCGCCCTTACCCATCGAAGATGAGCGAGTATGTGGATCTCCCGAACAGCGACGACGCCGATCACGGGGGCGTCCACATCAACAGCAGCATCATCAATCACGCCTTTTACATGCTGGCGGAAGGTCTGCCGCAGGCTGTGGGATTGCGCGATGCTGAGAAGATTTTCTATCGCTGCCTGACAGTGCATCTGCAAACTCAATCGCAGTTCATCGATGCGCGTTTGGGTTGCATCACTTCAGCGGAAGCGCTCTTCGGACCGGAATCAACGCAGGCCAGGAAGACTGCCGACGCGTTCGATGCGGTTGAAATCTTTGCGACTCCGGCGACGCCCGCGCCTGCACCCATCCCAGCGGTATCGGGCGAGGACTCCACGGTTTTCGTCGCCGTCAATCCGTTTACTTCCAACCTTGCACTGGGAAGGCGCGAGACGTCTCTGGGTGATCCGAACGATGGGGTCGCCCTGGCGGACGGAATCAAGCAGGCGCGTCCCTCCGTTTCCGGGGACGGCTCCCTCGCAGTGCTGGTGAGCGCGAACAACGATGTATGCATTATCGACACCGCAAATCCGGTCAACCAGCTCTGCGTGGGGGTTGCTGGACTTGTTCATTCAGCGGCCATTTCTCCCGATGGAGGCCAGATCGCGTTTATCCTGCGTGATGCCCTC
>SIBF01000184.1 GCA_009695275.1 Pedosphaera sp.
ACGCGCGCTAGCGCCACAGCGCGTGGCTAATGAGCAATTCCTGCCCACAAAAGCATCACTCCGACGATTTTTGACCCCAGAACGGTCGTGTGACCGTGCGCCCGAAACGCCGCTGGCCGCGGTGCCCTCGCTTACGCGGGGATTTGGGGTGGTGCAGCAGAAAAACCGTTGCCGACCGGACGTGGTTTCAGGTTTGGCTGCAGTTTGACATGGCACTGTTTGATCGGAGTCACATTTCTTGCAATCATCGCGACCGGGCAGGAAGCACCGCGACTTGTGACTCTCCAGAAGCAAAACAACAACGATGTTGCGCTGACTTTCAACGCTCCAGCCGGGCAGAACTATCGCATCGACGCCTCGGCCAACCTGCACGACTGGCTCGCCATGACGACTGGCCTCGGCAAGGGCCAGGAGCAATTAACGGATGCCGCCGCACCACAGTTCGATTTCCGATTTTACCGGATTCAACCTGTGACGGGCCCGGCTGTGCTGACTGGAGATCATCTCCAGACGGATGATGGCGATGTCATTTTTCATCCGGTCAATCACGCCAGCTTCGTGATGCAATGGAGGCAATTGATCATTTACAATGATCCTGTCCGTGGAGCCACGCCCTACCGCGATCTTCCAAAAGCAGACTTGATCCTGATCAGCCACAGTCACGGTGATCATTTTGACTCTGCCACACTCACTGCCGTGAAGGGTCCGAATGCCCGTATCATTGCTCCGGCGGCAGTCTATTCCAGCCTCTCGACCGCACTCAAAGCCATCACAATTCCACTGGCCAACGGCGGGACGACGAACCTCATGGATCTCACCATTGACGCCATCCCTGCTTACAATTCAAATCATCCAAAAGGCACCGGCAACGGTTACGTGCTGACCGTCGGTGGTCGGCGGATTTACATGGCTGGAGACACGGGTGACATCGCTGAAATGCGCGCGTTGAAGGGAATCGATGTCGCCTTCCTGTGTATCAACGTCCCCTACACGATGACGGTGACCAGCGCGGCAAGCGCCACGCGGGAGTTCAAACCGCGCGTTGTGTATCCCTACCATTTTCTCAATGCGGACAATACCCTCTCTGATTTGAACGCTTTCAAGAAATCGGTTGCCACCGAACCTGGAATCGAAGTGCGCCAAAGGAAGTGGTACTGAAAGTTTACAGATCGTATGGAAGCTGTAACCTCTCCGGCGCATCGACGGTCATTGAACGTGAAAAGCCAAACTAAACTAATTCCAGAATGACTACAGTGCTGGACTCTCCCTCATCCTCCCGCCGCCGATTCGTTCTACATGGGCATCAAGGATGTGGAACAGCCGGAATCGGTGACCGTGGAATTTGCCACCATCAAGCGGTCGCGCATCGGTGATGTTTGCAGCGCGTTTTAATTTTGTCATGAGGCTCACTCCCGGGATTTGAAGAAATCTACCTGCTCGATGGCTTCAGTTTTTCAGAAAACCAACCAACTCCAATGATGCAAACTAACGATCTACACAACCGCCGTCGCTTCATAAAAACAGTCGCTGTCACGAGCGCCTACTCCGCACTTCTAGGGAAGGGCTGGAACCACGTCCTCGCCGCCGAAGTCAGCCTTCACTCCGCGTCCACCACCGGAACGCTTCGGTTGAGCATCTCGAAGTTTCCAGCGCTGCAGGTGGAGTCAGGTTCCATACGGCTTGGGCTTAATCCAATCCGTGGAAACCCGCCCGGCGGACCGATGCCCAACGGCCCGTATTACCCCATTATCATCAACCGGGGACCGAACAACACATTCTTTGGCTTGAACTCCCGCTGCTCGCACCAATTGTGCGCAGTGGATGTCATGGATCCCTCCTCCAACGAAATCACCTGCCCGTGCCACGGGTCGGGTTATGCCATCGACGGCAAAAAAATCCGCGGGCCGGCAACCCAGTCACTTTCTAAGTACGCCACCGCCTTTGATGGAAATGATCTGCTGACGATCCAAATTCCCGGCCTCGGCTACTCGGTGACCGCGACGGACGTTCAACCGGGTGCGGGTCCTGGCGCGCGGCTCAAGATGCAATTCGCCGCGCTGCGCAACGTCGGATATGAAATTCAGTGGCGTGCGTCGTTGGAAAAGGAGCCGGTCATCGTGCCGTTCTCGCGCACAGCCGACGGGGGATTGAACGAAACCGTGTTCACTGCGACCACCAACACCACTGCCGGCATCTTCATCGAGCGCCAGGGTGAAATTGGCTTCTGCACGGTGGCGGTGCGAGTTGCAGAGATTTAGTTGGTGCCCGACGGCCGGGTTCGGAGCTGATGCTCACTTCCGCCGCTGTTGTGCCCGTCGTTTCGCTTCGAGAAGACGGCTGGCGGTGCTGATCTCAGCGGGCGGCTTCGACAGTGGCTCTGAAGATTCCGAAATTTCCATTTCCACTGGAGTTACGGCCGCTGAAGTCGGATTGAAGGCCAACGGCACAGGCGTGCTCGACGGTTTGAAAAGATCCGGGCTCGCCTCAACCACGGCAGTTTGCGCCGAGCGCACTTGTTCCCGACGGGCGAGAAGCGCAGCCAGTGCTTCGTCTGCCTCGGGCTTCCGTTCCGCTCGCTTGAGCCACGGAACCCGACGTCGGACATGATCCCACGCCCGGCGGATTTCATCACGATCAAGCTGGATGCGGCGCACGCCAACATCGAGCGGGAACAGAAGAATGGCGAATCGCAGCATCCACTCCCATAGATCTCGTGGCTGATAGGTCTTCACGCGGTTGTGCAGGAATGGATTGTCGACTGCGGAATCCGGATCGAGCACTTTACCACCCGTGGATTCGGCGATGCGGTGGAGCAGATTCATGTTGGGCTCGGTCGCATTGAACTCTGGCGAGTAATTGACACTCGCGCCAAGCACCTGCGAGCCGGCGGTCTTTCCATTCTTCATCTCCATGAGGTTCAGGAGATACGCGCCGACTTCCTTCGTTGCGAAGCGAGCCTCGTAATGACCGGGGCCGGTTTGTTCAAGCTGGACGGTCTGCCGTTCACCTTTCGGACTGACTACAATGGTACGAAGGTTGAGAAAATTCCTGAAGTTTCCCTGTGCATCCAGCGCTTCGATGCTGATGTGGCCTTCACCTTTCTCGACCGACACATCAGCGGAAAAGTCCGTGTTGTCGAGGCGGCGCAAGCTCCATTGGGCGACCTGAGTCCAGAATTGCCGGTACTTCCCCCAACCAAGCCAGTCGCGAGCCCACTTGGATTTCGCGTCCGAGGTAAAAGCAACGGCTCGCCCGAGCCCGTACTGCCAGTGGGCAAGAACCGGATCGCCGTTGTGCGAAATCAATGGCACCTCGGCGCGCGGCTTGGGAGTCGTGGCAACATAGCCACGCAAGGTCGGAATCTCGTCACCGGCGATTCCGTTCATGGGCTCGCTGACGACCGCGAGCTTGGGTTTGAAAGGTTCCTCGAAAATGGCTGATTTCAAAATCACCGCGGCTTCCTTGATGAAAATCTGCGGCAACTGCGTCGGGGAACGCACGTCGTAAAAGCGACCGCGACCTTGATCTGCGATCGAGATCATCGTCTCCGGGCCGGCGTGGCCGGCGATGAGGACGGTGCTCACCGTCATCTTCGCCTCCATCATGTCCTTCATGAGATTGGCGGAAGGCGCTCCCGGATCGCCGTCGCTGAAGACGATCATGTGCTTCAGGTTTGCGGTGGATTGTTTCAAGCCTTCGTAACCCATCGTCATGATTTCGTCGAAACTGGGCAGGTCGCCTTGATTCATCCCGGCAATCTTTCGACCGAGATCCTTTTTGTCTCCGACCTTCTGCAACGGAAAGAGCCATCGCACGCTTCCGTCCCAGAGGAGTACGCCCATTTCGTCGTTCGGCCCAAGCGCGTCGAGGGCGGCAATGCCGATTTCGCGGGCAACTTGGTTACCATTGTTGAACTCCATGCCGTGCATCACCAGAGCCAGGGCACCGCTGGGCAGCACCTTCTTGCTGCTCAGTTCCATATCCACGGGAAGTGCTGCTTCAAGTGGCGTGTTTCGATAACCACCGGCGGCGTAAGTCTGATCGCCACCGACACAAACGAGACCGACGCCGAAATCACGCACCGCGCTTTCAAGCAGCTTCATCAAGTCGCGCCCGAGATCGCCGGCGGCGATGTTGCTCAGGAAGATCGAATCGTAACCAGCCATCTCGGCGAGTGTGCCAGGCATGGCGTCCAAACCGGCTGCCTTCACATCGAGCCGGGTGGAACGTAGCGCTTCGACAAGCGGAGCGTCCGCGACAAGATCCGAAGAGAGCACGAGAATCTTTGGATCGCCACGAACAGAGGTAAAGCTGGTGGCGCGGTTGTTCTGTGCCACTTGATCATCCGTGCCTTCGACGACCACGTCGTAGCCGTAGAAACCAGGCTCGTTGAGAGTTTGCGGAAACGTGAAAAGATTCTTGCCCGCCTGCAGAGTGACTTCCTGATCCCCGAGCAGTTGATCATTGCGGTAGAGACGCACCTTGGCTTTTTGCGCAGTGTCCGCTTGCGCGAAGATTTTAACTTCGAAGGTCTGGCCCTTTTTGAGGTTGCCCGGAAGAGAAAGCTTCTGGACCGAGACATCGTGACCGCGACCAACGCCCAACGGAACCACATCGATGCTCACACCCAGCGGGCGGGCGGCATGAACCGCGTTCATGACGTCGCCAACGTTTTCATTCCCGTCCGAGAGAAGGACGAGCCGCTTCTGGCCGTTCTCGGGAAATGCGGCCGTGCCCAGGCGAACAGCGCTGGCGATGTCCGTGCGCTCTGTTCCCACAACGGCCTGGATCTTTTCCAAGGCGAATGCTTCCTGGGTGGTGCTCTCGATGCCCGTGTCGGTGCCGAACACGATGGCGCCCGCCTTGTCCACCAGCTTCTTCTGTTTGGCAACACGGTTGACAAACCCCTTCGCCGCTTCCTGCTGAGCTGAAGTCACGCTGTCGGACCGGTCCAGAAGAAAGAACACGTTCATGCCTTCCACCGGGCGCAGCAACTGGAAACCAGCCACCGCGCATGACAGCAAAAGAACAATGACGAGGCGCAATCCCAGTGCCGTCCAGCGTCGCCAGGCGCCAATCTGGACATCGGTCTTCCAGGCGAGCCATCCCACCCATCCGAGCGCAATGGGCAGCAGCACGAGCCAATAAGGATGTGTGAACTGAAATCTCATGCTCCGCTTCGCCCAAAAGTCGGTTTTCGAATCAGCTTCTGGACGCGGTGATTCTTCGAGTCCGCAACATAGAGGTTGCCCTTGGAATCCAGCGCGATCGACCATGGATTGTTGAACTCTCCGGGCGCTCCACCCGCTCGACCGATGATCTCAACAGAGTTGCCAGAAGGATCGAAAACCTGGAGGCGGCTGTTGCCGAACTCGCAGACAAACTGATTGCCATTTGTGTCCACCTGAACATCGTAAGGATAACTCAGTTCCCCCTGACGCGAACCAGCACGTCCGTAGGCTCTCAGAAACTTTCCATCCTCTGAGAAGACTTGAATCCGGTGGTTGCACGAATCAGCGACGTAAATCTGCCCAGCCAAGTCAAGACCCAGACCTTCAGCGCGATTGAATTCGCCCGGATGAGTTCCGGTAACTCCAAACGTGCTGATCCACTGTTCGCCATTTTTGGAAAAGCGCTGAACGCGATCCACCGTGGTGTACTCGCTCACGTAGGTATTTCCTTTTGGACTGATCGCAATGGCGCGTGGCAATACAAGCTGGCCCTGATTCGTGCCGTGCTGACCCCACTGGCGAACGAGTTTGCCATCCGTGGAGAAATGATTCACGCGCTGATAATGCGGCTCGATGACGACAATGTTGCCGTCCGTGTCGCGGCACATTCCCTTGGGCTTGCCCAGATCCGTTTCCGGCATCTGCCAGTGCGCCAGGAATTTTCCATCCGGGGAGAACTTCTGGATTCGGCCAGTCATATCCGCGACGTAAATGTTGTCCTGCCGATCAACAGCAATGGAGCGTGGCTTGTTGAACTGGCCCAATGCTGTGCCGGCATTTCCGATGATTTGAACGGATTCGAAGAAGGCGGACTTCAGCGGCGCCTTGTCCGCCCCTTCTTGCTGGCATCCCGTGGAGAACAGAACTCCGATTAGTCCTAGACCGATCGCGATGGGTTTGGGGAGAATGGAACGAAGGATATCGCGTTTTTGGATTACTCCCCAGAGGTGCCAGATTGCCAATGGAGCCAGCGCCACACCCAAGAGAGCCAGGCAAAGTGCATTCACTTGGGTGCTGTGCCCATAGTGAAGGAGATTGAAAATGCGCAGGCTCAATGTCTCTCCTCCCGGCGGGATGATCAGCAGAAGCGTTTCCACATCCCACAAGCACAGGAGATACACGACATACCAGGCTGCTCCAAGCGCAGGTGCGACCTGAGGCCATTGGACGTGGCGCAAGCGTTGCCGGTTGTTTGCGCCGTCCAGCCGGGATGCCGCATCCACATCCGGGTCACACGATTCAAACGCCCTGCGCGCGGCGGACCATCCGAGTGCCACATAGCGCAAAGCGAACCCGATCAGGACGACGCCGACGCTCTGATACAGCGCGCTGGTCCAGGGACGGTTCAAGATGTAGATCAAAGCGATTCCCAGCGTCACGCCGGGAGCGAAGAAGAGAACCCAAGTCAGCCCCAGCCACCGCTGACGTACTCCGAACCAGCCGATGGCGCCACAGGTACTGGCCGCGACCCCCGCGCCCAACACGGAGTTCCAGATTGCTCCGGTTCCCGCGGCAAGCGCTCCGGGCAGCTCAATCCAAGTGCGGGCGGACGTTCCCAACTCCACTGCGGGAAGGACGACGGAAAAGATCAACAAGAGACATGCGATAACATGGGCACCTCCGACCCACAACCGGCCCAGCCGTTTTCGAAAGACTGCGGTGCCCGGAGATCCCCGAAGCTCCGGCCACGCGACGCCACGGCGGAACAGCCAGCCAAGGATCAGCGTCGGCACGATGATCTGCGGCAGTGCCAGCTTGAGAGCTTCAGCGTAGTTGAATGTGGTGTTGAAGCTCACCCATAGCGCGGCTGGAAACACCTTCGTTTGGAGTATCGCCGGAACGGCAAAATTGTTGAACGTGAGCACGAAGATCAGCAGAGATGCCAGGCCCATTACGGGGCGTGCCATCGGCCATAACACCCATCGGAGCACCGTCCAGCCGTGCAACGCCGGATCGGTCTCCAAGTGCGCCGCGTCGAGCGACGCCCACGCCCCGCGCACGAGCAGCAGCGTAATCGGCCAAGTCAGCAGCGCGAGAATCCAGACTGTGCCGGATGGCGTGAAAATGTTGAAAGGAACCCAAGCGCGCCAGGCACCGCCATCGCCAAGCAACGACAGCCAGCAGTTCGTGACAAGGAATGGCGGCATCGCCAAGGCTGTGATGCTCCCTCCAATGGCGACGCGTTGAATGCCGGGTGGCAGACAACACACGGCCACAGCTCCCGCGAACCCAAATGCAACCGCCAGTAGCGTGGCAGCGCTGCTCACCAAGAAACTGTTTTGGAGCAATGACCAGTTCACTGGAGAAAAATCCTTTTCATCTGGTCCGTGCCCATTTCGAGATCGCGAAGAATCAGATGCCAGTCAGGTTTGAGCGTTGGAACGTTTACGGCGCTCGGAGAAATTCCTTCGAGTGCCTTTGCCGCGACGAGCTCATGCAGAACGTCGGATTGTTGCAGGTATTGGAAGAGCCGCTCAGCTGCGATCGGATGTTGCGCGCTCCGGATGATTGCCACGGTGTTTGGAATCAAAAGCATCTCTCCGTTCAATGGCAGCGCTTCGACCCTGGCACCTTCACATCGAGCGTTGGCGATGTCGTCTGAATCTGTAAGGCCGATCCACGCGTCGCCGCGCGCAACCAACTTCACGACGACAGAATTTCCATCGACGAGAAATGGCTTGTTCGCTGCCAGCCCCCGACACCAACTTTCCCAGCGTTCGACGCCCCAGTATTGCCGCAGAGCGAGGAAGTGCGTGGCGGTCGTTCCGAAAAGTGGGTACGCGAGGGCGACTTTGCCACGCCAGGCGCTGTTGGTCAGTTCCATCAACGACGTTGGCGCATTGGGAACTGAGAGGCGCGTCGTGTTGATGACGATCCGGCGGCTTCGATAGCCCATCGCCACCCAACCGTTCGTTTCGCGGAAGACATTCTGAGCTGCGAGCTGACGTGTGCGCAGCTCTTCGTTGCTCCAGAATACATCGCACTGCGGATGAGATTTCTCGGCGATCAGCCGGTTGGCGATACCCACGGTTTTCACGGCTTCACTGTCGAAGACGGCGCTGACCTGGAGTCCAGTTTGTCGCTTGAACTCCTGAAATATAGGCTCGGCGAAGACCTGGTCCTGGGCGCAGTAAAGAGTGCATGTTGAGTGATCCGCCTTGAGTTTAGCGTTGGAAAGTGAGGGAAGAAGAATTCTAGCAAACACGACCGCAACGAGTATGAGGACGATGAGAAGACTGGGTCGCGGCCCATGCGCCAGCATGTCCCTGAGCCAATGATCCTTCTTGTGCCCCTCGTTCATGGAGTCCTCTTCGCTCGCTCAAACGCGCGCGACCTTTGCGCTGTTGTCATGCTTTCCCGCTGTGCTAAACTCCCGCCATGAAAGCGCGCGACTTTGAGGCCACACTGAAACACTCGCCGTTTCGACGGTTTACAATCCACATGGATGGCCGCGCGGTTGATGTCGATCATCCCGAACAGGTGCTTCTCACGCCGGACAAGGCGACTGTCGTCGTCGCACTGCCGGACGCAGGCATTCAGATTCTCGACATGGATTTGATCAGTTCGTTGAGCAACAAGGGACGTACTCCTAATTCGACCAAGGCCGCGCACTAGGCGGTCCCCGCTAAGCAAAAGGGAGGAGAGCATGCTGCTTTCGTGCTTCATTCCGCAACGCTCACGCCGCGTGAACACTGAAATCAGTTGCGCTGTCGCCCTTCTCACACCGTCCTCCTGTGGTACCACCACCACTCGAACATCAACACGATCAGGCCAGCCAGCGCGATCCAGCGCCAGAGTTCCATGTTGGCCTGACGAAGCGAAACGGTCGCCGCCTTCGAGTACTGGCCGAAGCGCAGTTCATTCTTCGGCTCGATATTGCTCTCCGAGCTGTCGAGCAGGTTGACGCAGAAGACGACATCGTTGGTTCCGGCCTTGAGCCGGTAAACGCCCTGGCGCGTGGTCTCCCCAAACACAAACTCACCGCGAGCAATGTCCACAGGCAGCAGGCGGGTCGTGTTGTCGGGCCGTGTGAGCTCAACAGAGTTGATCTGCTGGGCGAGCGAAAGGCGGAAGGGATTCCCCGCTTGAACGGCCAGTTGCGCCCCATTGATTGCGGTGGGGCTGAGCCATTCCATCGCATTGGCAACAAAGATGGGAAATGAGATTCGCAACGGCCACGTGCTCTGAAGCGTATCAAAGCCCACCCAGACAATCCGCTGGCGGCCCAGCTCACCGGCAAGGATCAGCGGCGTCTGCGGTGAATCGACGAGCGAAACGGCCCACTGCGGCGTTTTCACCGCGAGGCTCTGGCCTATCTGGACGTTGTCAAAACTGACGAAACGCAACAGCGCATGACTCCCCTTCCAATCCACGATCGGCGGAGCGTCGAGCTTCCCCGGTTTTTCAAACCACGCCGGATTGGCGACATTGATCACAAGAACATTTCCGGCAGGCCATGTCATCGGCACAGTGCTATCCAGAACGACAACGTCAAACTGGTTCGAAGGTTCAGTGACGGTTGGAGCAACTGTCAGCTCAACATTTTGAGCAGCACGGAGCGCCTTTTCGAGAAAGCGATTTCCGGCCGTCACGAGCAAAACCTTGCTGTGCTGTGGAAGCAGGCTGACGACGGAGGCTTGATCATCCACCGCAAGATCGTCCTTCCCGGTCAAACGCACCGTGAACACTCCGGACGAACGCTCCTGCGCGGTGAGAAACACCTGCGGCGAAGTCTCCCCCGGTGCCAGCGTCAATGGCTTGGTTTCGATGATACGTTCGTCCAGCAGGAATTCGATTTCGGTCTGATGCGCGTTTGTGGAGAAATTGACGACGTTGGCGAAGACGGCGCGCTGGCTGGGATTCTCCGGGTTCGCGCGAACGTCCAGTGAAGTGATGGCCAGGTTGTTCGCCCGTTGACCGATCCGATGGAACTCCAGCGGGAGCCCGCTGTTGTCGAAGCCGTCAAGTGCGCCCACTGCGCCATCGCTGAAAAGGTGAATCTCGGCGCGGGAATTGTTCTGGACCAGTGTTTCCGCGAGCTTCAGCGCCTCCTTGAGATGAGTACCCGTGTCGGTGACGGCGGCACTCTGGAGAGCGCGGCGCAGGGCGGACTTCTCGCGTGTGGCGGATTGTTTGACCTCGGTGCTGGCACCGGCTTGCAGGACGTACATCGTGTCATTGTCGTGCATCGAATCGACCAGCCGCAACGCATCGATCCGTGCTTTCTCAAAGCGCGACGGTGATTCATCCGTCGCTTGCATCGATGCCGATGTATCGAGAATCACCACCAGCGTGCGCCCGCCGATCGTCCTGGCGGAAAGATACGGTCGGGCAAGCGCGAGAATCGCGAGCAACAGGAGCAACAGTTGCAGAATCAGCAGCCAGTTATGCCGCAGTTTTTGGAAAGGCGCGCTGGCCTGGGTCTCGGCGAGAAAGCGCTGCCACAACAGCGTGCTTGGAACAACGCGAACCACTCGGCGGCGTTTGAGCAGATAGAACACGACCACGACCGGAATCGTGAATGCGAACCAAAAAGCGATGGGAGCCAGAAAGCTCATTTGCCTATCCCCAAACCTCCGCCTCGCGCAGATGCTTCAAGAGAAGTTGCTCCAAAGAGGCATCCGAAGGACACATGAAGAAATGGACTCCCCGCTTCTGGCTGAACTCGCGTAACCTCTGGATGAAGTTCTGCACGGTTTGTTGGTAATTGACCAAACGATAGCGACCGAAGGTGACTTCCTGGGTAACTCCGGATTCTGAATCGACAAGCCGGAGATCACCGAAGCTTGCTGGCGACCATTCCTCCGGGGCGAGTATCTGAATGGCGTTCACCTGAAAACCACGGGCCACAAGAGCGCCAAGCCCCTCCTCGTAACCAGTCGGATCGAGAAAATCACTCAAGACCACCGCCACTCCCACCTGACGCGCCTGCAAGGCGCCCCGGCGCAAAGTCTCGTTCAGGTTGGCGGAGCCTTGGGCGGTCAGTTGGTTGAGGTGCTGGAGAAACTGAATGGTGGATCTCTTTCCTCGCACCGATCGAATCGCTCCGCGAGCCGCGAGTTCCCGGGACACCGAGGCGTTGTCAGGGGTTGTTCCAGTGTTGCTCGTTGAATTCAGCTCGGGAAACGTGACCACATTGACACGATCGAATCCGCACAGCGCGACATAGCCGACGGCAGCGGCGACCTGGCGTGCGAAGTCAAATTTACGTGGAGTGCCAAAGGTCATCGATTCGCTGGCATCGAGGAAAATGGTGACGGGCAGTTCGCGTTCCTCTTCGTAGAGCTTGAGGAAGAGACGGTCGAGCCGGCCGTAAAGGTTCCAGTCGAGATAGCGGAAGTCGTCGCCGGGAACGTAATTGCGGTGATCCGCGAATTCCACGGACTGTCCTCGGGCCTTGCTGCGGCGCTCGCCCTTGGCGGAACTCTTCGTGCGCCGGGCGGCGAGCAATTGGAATTGCTCCAGGCGGCGGAGGAGTTCGGGGGTGATGAGGCTCATGATTCGTTAAGATGAACCCGCGCTTCGATCGGTCTTGGTTTCCGAGCGATCTCTCCTTGCGATGTCAGGACGCAACTTGGCGAGCGCAGCCAGGGCTTCTTGCTCCCGCTTCCAAAGTTCGGCTGGCGAGTAAAGCTGCTTCAGGCGCGCGGCGCGGTTGGCTTCCTGTTGAGCCTTCCATGCAGAGGCAGCGTCTTGTAATGGTGCCGATTCCTTCATCACATTCGGGAAGAGCACAGATGGCCGAGGGCTCTGAGGCGATCCAGCTTACGTTCGGTTTCCGGAAGTGCCAACTGGCATCGAATCATCAGTTCGTCGGACAAACTGCGAAAGGGTACGCCAGTGGACGTAGTCCGTTGTGGACACTGAATCTTCAGACTGTCAAAGCCTTCTTCCAATCCTCGAACTTCCCGAAAAATGTCGATGGCTCCGTGCGGAGAATTAAGGCAGAAAACTGCCGCCCTGCGAACCCAGTCTGGCGAGTTCAAGCTCGACACTCGCTGCCAGTCATCGCCCTTGGGTGAAAAGGAAACCTCGGCATCCAGTGCGGAGAGCGACTGATGCACCAAGGTCAGGTTCGAGGGCGTGTCCGCGACCCAGAGGTCCACATCGAAGGTGCTAACGGGCTGGTGGACGATAAAAAAATTCATTCCACCGATCAGGATGCAATCCGCATGGTGTCTATTGAACGTGGAGAGAATGAGATCAACGTTCATCGGATTGGAGTAGTTGATTTGCGACCTCCGAGAACCGCCCGGCCGCATGGTTGCGACGTTCGCTCTTACGCTGATCTGCTCTCCCACAGGAAGGGAGCAAGCTTAATGCGACGCTGGTAGTTCGCATGTCAATACGCAGGTCTCCGCCTCTCGCTGAGTCGAATCGAGGAACTGTCCTGCTGGATTGCGGCCCGATCTTGCCCGAAGGTGGCGAATGGCTCTCCCTCTCCTGGGGGAGAGGGCCGGGGTGCACTGCCATTGAATTAAGCGCAATCACCTTCAAAACACGGCTTTTTTGACCCGCCTTTGAAAATGATACGATCGGTGAAACGAAGTCCTGCGACGCACGGGCACTGGGCGATTGGGGC
>SIBF01000003.1 GCA_009695275.1 Pedosphaera sp.
GCCTTTCATCTGGACGGCGAAGGTGGCCGACATTATCCAGAAGCTTGAGCGGGCGCGGGCCAAACTGGAGGGGATCAAACCCGGCTGTACCCAGCCTCGTGGCAAAAAGAAGAAACGTAAAGTTATTTAAGAGACACTACACTAGGCTTTGACGGTTACGGGCTTCTTCCAGGTGCGCTTTGGTGCTTTGATCACAAGCCCCTTCTTGATGGCCTTCGCAGACACGCGGATGTAGCTCACTTTACCATTCACCAGTGCTTTGACGCGTTGCAGGTTCGGATAAAACTTCCGCTTCGTGATCGCGGTGATATGCGTGCCGATGCCGCCTGTCTTCTTCGCTTTGCCGCTGCGCCAGATGATGCTGCCTTTGATCGAACCCTTGCCTGTCAATTCACATACTCTCGCCATAAAATTCCTGTCTGATTTAAGGAGCGCGAAACCTATCGATTCCCTGACTAGTGGCAAGATATATTTCCGGCCAATTCCACCCCCAGGCTTCAACCGACAAATTCCGGCCTGGCCCACTGGCCTTGCGAACCAATCCCCCCAGACCGCATGCCATCAATTGACTTCCTTCCAGGAAAGAAGGAGAGATTGTGAGGCACTGGGTTAACACGTGGGCACGAAGAGCGAGGATTGCGAAGCTGCATGCCGATCATGCTTTGAAGAGGGCGCAAGGATTTCGCGTCGATGATGGCTGAGGAATGATTATCACTCAGATATTACTGGAGAAGGGATTGTTGACGCTGGAGCAGATTGATGAAGCCCTGGCGCTGCAACGAGCCGAAGGGCTGCGTCTGGACCGGGCGCTGATTCAATTGGGACTCTTGAGCGAGCAACAACTGCTCGAGGTCATGGCGGAGCAATTACACCTGCCACTCGTCAAACTGGACGAAATCAACTTCGACCCTGAAACGCTACGCGCGCTTCCTTCCAAGGTCGTTTACCGCAAACGCCTGGTTCCCATCTCGCAAAGCAACGGCACACTCAATGTGGCGACGAGCGATGCCTTCGACCTCTATGTCTTTGATGACATCCGGCTCATGACCGGTTTGAACATCCAGCCGGTTCTGGCGATGCGCGACGACATTGAGAAGGTCATCAAGACCCATTACGGGCTCGGCGGCGACACGCTCGATGAGATGGTCGGTGAGGATGACGCAACCGGCATCAGCAGCACGATTGAAGGTGGTGAAGATCTCCTGGAAATGGCGCAGGAGGCCAGCGTCATCAAGCTGGTCAATGAAATCATCCTCGAGGCGGTCAACGAACGCGCGAGCGACATCCATATCGAGCCGTATGAACACCAAATGTCGATCCGCTACCGCATCGATGGCATCCTTCAGGACGCGCCCGTGCCGCCGCAGATGCACCGGTTCCAGGCTGCCATCATCAGCCGCGTCAAGATCCTGGCCAACATGAACATCGCCGAACGGCGGTTGCCGCAAGACGGGCGCATCAAGTTCCAGGTGGGTGGACGGCAGATAGACGTGCGCGTGAGCGTGATTCCGATGCTCTTCGGTGAAGGCGTCGTCATGCGTTTGCTCGACAAGGCGAACGTGCTCCTCACACTGAAGGACCTGGGCATGGATGATCAGACGCTCGGCTTGTTTGACGGATTGATTGCGCGTCCGCACGGCATCATTCTGGTGACCGGGCCCACAGGCTCAGGAAAGACTACCACGCTCTACGCGGCATTGAATGCCATTGTCGGCCCCGGTCTCAAGGTGCTGACCGTCGAGGATCCAGTCGAGTATCATTTGCAGGGCGTGAATCAGATTCCGGTGGACCAAAAGGTCGGCATGACGTTCGAGCGCGCACTGCGATCCATCCTGCGCCACGACCCGGACGTTGTGATGATCGGCGAAATCCGGGATCTCGAAACCGCCCGCGCAGCCACGCAGGCATCGCTGACCGGCCATCTTGTTCTCTCGACGTTGCACACCAACGATTCCGCTTCCGCTCCGATGCGTCTCATCGACATGGGAGTGGAGCCTTACCTGGTCAGCAGCACTCTCATCGGTTGCATGGCGCAACGCCTCGTCCGGAAAATTTGTGCGAAGTGCAAGATCGAGCATGAACCGGAGCGCGAGAAGTTGCCTCGTGATCTACATCTCCAGCCTGGAGAAAAGCTCTTCCACGGAAGCGGCTGCCAAAACTGTCGCAATACAGGTTTCCGTGGGCGCTCTGGCCTTTACGAACTGATGGTTATGAGCGACGCCATCGGAGTCAAAGTCATGGAGAGAGCGTCCGTGCCGAAAATCATTGCCGTCGCCCGGGAATCCGGGCTCCGGCTGCTGCGCGAAGACGGCTGGCTGAAAGTCCGCGAAGGCATCACCACGCCCGATGAAGTCGTGATGTGTACGGCGATTTAGCCTTGTAGCGGCGACCGGTAACAAGTTCCCTTCGCTCAAACCAAACCGCCTGAACACCTGCATTGGCTGTTCATGCCGCCTCGACGATGACGCAGTTTCAATACACAGCGATGACCGAGACCGGTGAGAAAGTCGCCGGCGTGCTCGAAGCCGAAAGTGAGGCGGCCGCCTTGCGACTGCTGGAGGACAAAAAACTCTTTCCGGTGACCGTACGCGGCCATGGCGTGGCCGTTGGAAAAGAAAAGCCTCGTCGGCGAGTCCGCTCTCGTGATCTCGGATTGATGTACGGGCAGCTCGCGGACTTGATCGGTTCAGGCGTCCCACTGCTTCGAGCTCTCGATTCTCTCATCCGATCCACCGTCAGCGTTTCGCTACGAGAACTGCTAAAGGAAATCCGCGCTGCCGTCGCGGACGGCAGATCCCTCACGGAAACGCTGCGCCAGTTCCCGGAGGTTTTTCAACCGCTGCACATCGCCATGATCCAGGCGGGTGAACGTGCCTCATTCCTGGAGGAAGTGCTGCGCAGCTTGTCCGGCTTCCTGGAACGTTTCGAGGAGCTTCGGAGCAAAGTGCTGGGCGCAATGATTTATCCGGCCATGCTGAGCGCCCTCGGGATGGTCGTCATGATCGGCGCGTTGATCTTCTTTGTCCCCAGATTCGAACCATTGCTTGCCAGTGCCAAGAAACCACTGCCTACCGAGTTGCTTTTTGGCGCCAGCAAGATGGTGCGCAGCTATTGGTACGTCCTCATCATTGGCGCCGCCGGTCTGGTGGCATTGATCTGGACCAACATCAAGAGTGAGAAAGCGCGCCGGACGATGGAGCGGTGGCGTCTGAAAATCCCAGTCGTCGGCAGTGCCTTGCGCCTGCTCGCCATCACCCGGTTCTGTCGCATTCTCGGGACGATGCTGACCAATGGTGTCCCTCTGCTCCAGGCGTTGAAAATCAGCAAAGACGCCACCGGCTCCACGATTCTTTCAGACCGGATCGCGGAAGCCACCGAAGCCGTTCGCGACGGAAAGCGGCTTTCCGAACCGCTTGCACAAGGCGGCTTCTTCCCGGACCAGATTCTCGCCATGATCGCCGTGGCTGAGGAATCGAACAAGCTGGACAAAGTACTGGTCCAGATTGCCGACACCGTCGAGCGCCGCACCAATCGCGAAGTGGACCAGGCCGTCCGGTTGATCGAACCGGCGATTTTGTGCCTGGTGGCCGCCGCGATTGGTTTTCTCGCCTTGGGACTCCTTTTGCCCATCTTCACCATGGCGAGCCAGCTTGGGTCGCGGTAAGAAGCGTAGAGTTCCTGGTGGTATCAACATATAAGGTTCCACCCGAACGTGAGCCTCACTCGAAATGGAAACATGGTTTCTCCCGCCTTGCGACTCATGAGCGATGGGCCTAGCTTTCCAACCATGAGCACCATCGAACAAATCGAGCGGCTGATCGAGCAACTTCCTTCCGAAGACTTCACCAAGCTGGCCGCTTGGGTCGAGCAGCGGCGCGGAGCGCCCGCGCAGACGAACGGAATGAATTCAGACTTGCCCAGCTCACCAAAATATCCGGATGCCAACACGCCCTCGACGGTTCGCGACCACAGTGCGTTCCTGAACGGCTATGCTCCGGAGGACGAAGGCCTCTACGATAATGCCGCTTCCCGGTAATATCTGGCTGGCAGACATCCCCTTCACGAGCGGTGCTGCCTCAAAATTGCGTCCCGTGCTGATCCTCTGGACCGACGCGGCTGACGCCGTGGTTGCCGCCGTGACCTCCTCAGCTCCGCGCTCACCCTCCGATGTGCCGCTGCGGGATTGGCAGGCGGCAGGATTGCGCGTGGTTTCCACCGTGCGGCTTGCCCGCCTCGATTGTCTGGAGCAAACCCTTTTGCGGCGTTGTCTCGGCTCCATCACTTCTGTGGACGCCGCCAATCTCAAACAGATTTGGAACAATCACATCCAACTGCGATTCTGAATTCAAAAGTAACATTCGGTCCCGCCATGAGAACTAACCTCATTAACCTCCGCTCGCTTTTCCTCATTCTCGCCTAGGCGATCAGCGGCGCCGAAATTCACGCCCTCGAAATCACTTCGCCCAGACGCGCGGGAATCCGAATGGCGTGACGGCCAGCTTCCCCGCGCGGGTCTCTGTATTCGCAGGCGCCAATCCGGCCAAACCTCAAAACCTCTTGAAAGCCTTGGAAGCCGGCCTAATCTGTGACCATCCATACGCGGCTGTCCGATGCTTCGACTCGCCGGCGCAGAGCGTTGTAGCAGAAGAAAGTTGTAACAGAAGATCTGCGCAGCACGATTAAGAAGTTATGAACATGAATAAACACACCCATTCCTGGCTGAGTAATTGGAAAGGACCCGCCGTCTTCCTGCTGTGTTTTGCATCTCTGCACGTCTCGTTGTGGGCTCAAATTGATGGGACCCAATATACAACCTCGACCACGTTGACAGTCCAGCCAGCCGTTGCCGCTCCAGGGGAACAGATCATTCTCACTTCGACCACGTCGGGGATAAATCTGGCGGGTCTCGCTGTCTCCTTCTTCGTGGATGATGTATTGGTTGGCAAAGCCGTAACTGATGGAACATCCGTGGCGAAATTCGTCATCTCACCGGGGACTCTGAAGACCGGCTCCCATACTGCGAAGGCAAAGTTTGCTGGGGGAGTTGTAAGAAGTCAGAGTTTCATTTCTGACGCGATCGACGGTGACACTGGAAGGCTCATTTGCCGGCGGTGTACAACTCTTACCATCACGGACACGGCGACTGCGAGCTCTGGAAAGATTTCATTTACGATTGCCGATGGTCCGCCCGTTTTTCGAACTCAACCAACGAACGAGATCGTCCTGGTTGGTTCCGACGTGCGCCTTGCCCCGGTTGTTGTGGGTACGCAGCCTCTCTCCTATCAATGGCGATTGAATGGCAACCCGCTGCCGACGGCCACGAATGCAACGTTGACGCTGACCAGCGTTCAACCCGATCAGGCTGGTATTTACTCGGTAGTGGTCAGCAATTCGTTGGGCACGCTCACCAGTTCAAACGCGTCGATCACAGTGTTTACGGTCTCCACCTCTCTACCATCAACCGGAACTGCAATTGTCAAGGAAGGCTCCGATGTGACCTTTACGGTGAGCGCATCCAGTGCTGTTCCGTTGAGCTATGAATGTCGCCTTGACGGCGGCAATTTCCCCGGCGCCAAGACACCAATCCTCAGTCTGAGGAACGTGGAACCGGCGGATGCTGGCGATTACAGTGTGGTGATAAGTGATGGGGTTGTTTCGGTGACGGCCCACGCGGCTGCTCTCTCCGTCAGGCCTGAAGCTGAATTCTTCACCCTGGCGTCTTCGCGCAGCGCTTTGGACGGACAGGTCCAATTGACGTTGAACGGCAAAGGTGGAACCGACTATACGATTGAAGCTTCGAGCGACCACGTGCTGTGGACGGTGCTTACGAATTTATCGAGTCCCAGTGGCACCCTGCTGGTGGCGGACTCCGAGGCTGGCAGACAGCCGCACCGGTTTTACCGGGGCGTGATCACGGCCACCTGGGTTCCCCAGAGTCCGAATCCCAACATGGTGTGGATCAAACCTGGGACTTTCACGATGGGCAGCCCGGCCAGTGAAGTGGATCGATCCTCAGATGAAGGTCCGCAAACTCAGGTGACGATCAGTCATGGGTTCTGGATGGGCAAGTATGAGGTGACTCAAGCGGAATACCAGGCGGTGGTGGGTCTGACCCGAGTTTCTTTAAGGGAGATGTGAATCGTCCGGTGGAGCGGGTGAGTTGGAATGATGCCATCAACTACTGCGCGAAGTTGACGGAGAAAGAGCATCAGGCGGGGCGCTTGCCGAGCGAGTATGTGTATCGCTTGCCGACGGAAGCGGAGTGGGAATATGCGGCCCGGGCAGGGAGCACGGCGCGGTTCAGCTATGGAGACGACCCCGGTTACACCAAACTGAAAGACTACGCGTGGTATGACAGCAACAGCTCCAGCACGACCCATCCAGTTGGGCAAAAGCTGGCGAATGCCTGGGGGTTGTATGATATGGCCGGCAATGTTTGGGAGTGGTGTTTGGATTGGTATGGCAAGTATCCTGGAGGGAACGTGACAGACCCTCGAGGTCCTGCTTCAGGCTCGCCCCGCGTGTTTCGCGGCGGCAGTTGGGACTCCGTTGCGTGGCACTGCCGGTCGGCGATCCGCTACGGCGGCGACCCGGGCGGCCGGTACGGCATTTTCGGTTTCCGGGTTGTCCTGGCCCCAGGTCAGTAGAGCTGGAACAGGAGAGGAGCGGAGTGGCCAGCAGAGGTCGAATTGGAGCGAGGGACACCGGCGCGCGGCCTTCCAGGTCGCAGCAGCTCCGACAGCCCCGAGCCGCTCACGAATTTCCAGCAGGCAACACCTGTCACCATTGCCGCTGCGCCCAGGATGGGCGCGGCCTTCCAGGCCGCAGCGGCCCCGAAGAGCCCACGGGGGGGTTGTAGTGTTCCCCTGTTCACTTGCACGACCTCATTGCTCGCAAGATCTCCTCGCTTTAATCACCCGCTGCGACTAAGAACACCGTCCGTCGTTTCCATGAACAAACCGCCTCATAATCCCGGTGTGCGGGACTTGATCGATGGTAAACGTCAGCGGCATTACCGCCAAACCCCGGACGATGGTCGGCAGGGTTTCCGAGGCTGGCACGAACGCGGGTATCTTCCGCACTTCGACGCGCCTGGCCGCACGCAGTTTGTCACCTTCCGTCTTGCAGATTCCTTCCCCGCCAGCCGCCGAACCGAATGGGCCGCTTTGTTAGGTATTGAGAACGATCGTGAACGTAACACAAAGCTCGAAGCCTATCTTGATCTGGGCCACGGCGAAGCGTATTTACGCCGTCCGGACGTGGCGCAACTGGTCGAGAACGCGCTGCTGTTTTTCCACGAGGAACGGTACGAACTGCGCGCCTGGGTGGTGATGTCGAATCACGTCCATGCACTCTTCCAGGTGGGGAACGTTCCGATGGAGGACATCGTTGAAAGCTGGAAATCCTACACTGCCAATGAAGCGAACAAGTTGTTGGGCCGGCGAGGCCGGTTCTGGCAGCCGGATTATTGGGACACGTACATGCGGGACGCGGCGCATGAGGTGAAAGCGGTGCGTTACAATTGAGAGCAATCCGGTGAAAGCGAAGCTGGTTGGAGAGGCAAAGGACTGGCCCTGGAGCAGCGCACGGTTCCGGGAGAAATATGGGCGGCTGATGTTGCCGCCCCGGCGCGCGGCCTTCCAGGCCGCAGCGGGTGGGAAGTGAGAGAGTCCGAGCGAACATTTCGGGCGCAGCGGTGAGAGCGAGCGTGCTGCGACCTGGAAGGCCGCGCGCCGAGATTACCACGTGATCTGCGGTGGTAGTTGACCGCAGGCAAAAAGCAGCCAGCAGCCGCCCCGTGTGAGTAGGAAACCCGAAAACTCCGGGCGGCTTTTTGAACGCTCACGCTCAGGAATCGGCCTGGATTCCTTCTGCCGAGCTTGGCCGTCATTCCCGATCAAACCGTCGATGAACTACGCGAACTGACGTTCATGGCAACTGCAACAGACGGCGATCTTCCGGCGCAGAAGCTCACGTTCAGTCTGGTTCCGGTGAGCGCGATTGCCGCTCGTAGCAGCCGAGTTAACGAGGCTCCGGGTAAATCCGGCAGCGGGAGTTGGGAATCCGAAATCGAAGCAGGCGTGAAGCCGGTTCCATTGGTGAGCGCGGTGAGCGGTGATGAAAAGCGGCAACCTTCCCTTGGCCCCATCGCCGCAGTCCAAGGCGCTGGCGCGCGCCCTATTCCCGAAGGTGCGACGCTTGATCCAGCCACCGGCGTCTTCCGCTGGACACCAACGGAGGCTCAGGGTCCGGGCAAGTATCCAATCACCGTGCGGATAACCGACAGCGGCGGGCCGCCGTTGAGCGCGGAACAGACTTTTATCGTCACGGTCAACGAGGTGAACGTTGCGCCGAAGTTATCCGTTGTCAGTGATCAGTCGATTGAAGTTGGCCGCGAACTCACCTTCACAGCCACCGCCTTGGACGCCGACCTTCCGGCGAACATCCTGATCTTCTCCCTCAACCCCGGCGCACCGGACGGCGCGAAGATCTCATCTATGGGCGTCTTCTCCTGGACGCCCATTGAATCCCAAGGCGGGGTGACTTATCCCATCGGCATCACTGCGGTAGACGATGGCACGCCTTCCATGAGTGACAGCAAGGTGTTCAAAGTCACCGTCGCGGCGGTGCAGCGGGAGATTCGCGTGACCGGCGCGAGCGTCTCAGGCGATAGCAAGTTCTCCTTCACCTGGAGCGCGCAGGTGGGCCGCTCCTATCAGGTGCAGTTCAAGAGCAGCTTGAGTGATACGGAGTGGATCAACGTCGAGCCGCCGGTCACGCCCACTGGCGAGACTGCCACTTTCTCATCCTCGATCAGCGACGCATTCGCGCGCTTCTACCGGGTGACGACCAAGCCGTAGCCATGCAGTTGATGAGCCCGCGAATCACACGAATGGACGCGGATGAAAGGCTTGCGACTACGATGCTCAAGGCGGGGATTGAATCGCCGAAAATTGTCGATCGAACCGGCAGATACACCTCCTGATTTCCCCTCTCGATCCGGGTGATTTGGGTCATTCGCGGGCACTCAGACTTTAGGGTCTCAGCCTATGTCCCGTGCCGGGACAACTTCGGATCTTGTGCGGATATGCCCTCACCCATCGCCTCTACCGTCATCCGTAGATGGCCAGGGTGAGGATCGAGCCGTTACCCAAACTTCCTTTGAACCAGTTGTGCGTGAACACCGTCAAAACTTTTACGTGACGAACACAGGTTGAATCTTGTCTCGTCCGCCAGCGTCCGGATAAGCTCTGTCAGTCAAAAAAGTTATGATATTGAATCAAGTTCTGTTGAAAAAGCGCCGGAGTGCGCGTGCATCCGGCTTCACGCTCATTGAAATCCTGCTCGTCATCGTCATCATCCTGCTGCTCGCCGGGGCATTGGTTGTGTTCGTCCTGCCGCAGCAGCAAGGCGCGGAGAAGAACACGACTAAACTCATGCTCAACCAGGTCGGGACCGCGCTGGACACCTACCGGCTCAATCTCGGCCATTATCCGACCGAGCAGGAAGGCGGGCTCGATGCGCTTTTGAAAAAGCCGACGTTCGAAAATGAAAAGCTCGGCGAAAAATGGTCCGGTCCCTACATCAAGCCTGGCACGCAACTGGACGATCCGTGGGGTCACAAGATCCGTTACGAAGTCGCCGACCGCACAACCGACGGTGAACAGAAAGGTGGCCTTCCGTATAAATTGTTCTCCGTGGGCCCGGATGGTCAACCTGACACCGATGACGACATCAAGCTGATGCCTGGTGAAGGGGACAAAGGTTCGAGTTCCTCCACTTCGGAGAAATAGAGGAAGCCTTACCCCATGATCACGCAGGCTGGTCTGACGCGACGCAGAACCAGCCGGGGGTTTACTCTCGTGGAGTTGTTGCTGGCGGTGGTGCTCCTCCTGATGTTGATCGGCGCTCTCGCGTTCAACTTTTCCACGCTTCAGCGTGGCGCGGAACTGGAGGAAGGCGCGGCACAGTTCGAGAGTCTGCTTCGATTTGTTCGAGCCAGCGCCGCGAATTCTGGCCGGCAGATTCAACTCCGTTTTGGTGCGCCGGGCGGCGATGGACGGAGCCAACCAGTCACCAGCATGCGCGTCGTGTGGGAGCCGGACCCTCTCGGTCAGCCTGGTAACTTTGTGGACCTGCCCGAGGCGGATACATACCTTCGTGCGATCACGGATCTGGTCCAGGCCGGGCCCAAGCCTCAAGAAAATCGAGTATCCGGGAGAGCCGGGCCAATAACTGAATCAAAAAATGAAAACCCATCCGAAATGACCGTTGAAATGCCAATCACGTTTTACCCGGACGGCTCGAGTGATTCCGCAGAGATCATCCTCAAGTCGCGCGATGTTGACGACCAGCGTCTGATGTCTGTGCGATTGTCGGGAGTGACTGGCTCCATCCGCAGGCGGATCATCACTCTCGATTCACAACTTAATGAACCGGAAGAACCGGAACCCGAGGAGATCGGACCAGAACCTGGCGAAAATGCCCTGACCGAAAAAACTCAGTGAACACCAGCTCGCAATATCATCTTTTGAGCACATTACGAAGCGATGCGCGAGGCGCGGTCTTGCTGGAAGTTGTGCTCGCACTTGTCCTGTTCGTTGGCACGGTCGCCATTGTCACCAGCGCCATGAACTCCGCGCTGGACGGGGTCGAGCGTCAAAAACTGGATCTCCATGCCTCCGACCTCGCCGTCTCCGTGCTCTCGGAATTGCAAATGGGTGCCCGCTCCATTGACACCGCTGGCCCGGATGCCTTTGCCCCGCCTTTCGAGAATTGGACCTGGCAGTTGGCGCTCACTCCTACCGAAACCGAAACGGGGGATAACAGCGGTCTTACCCGTGTCGAGGTAGTGATCCGCCACAAGGAGGCATCCGTGGTTCATCGGCTGGCGCAGGTGCTCAAGCTGGATCGACCCAAACCAGCCCCAACGCCCGCCGAGGCGAACGTCTCATTCTGATGTTGTGTACCGAATGACAACGAGCTCAAAAGGCAATCCAAAGTCCAACGGCGCGTTCACGCTTTTGGAAATCCTGCTGGCGATGAGCATCGCCATTGGCCTCTTCCTGGTTGCGCTTCATTTCTACCAGCACGCCACCGATCTGCGCGCACAACTGATCCAGGAGTCCGAGCGCCTCTCGACGATCCGACAAGTGATGGACCGCATGAGCACGGATCTGCGTGCCGCTTTCGCTCAATCTCCCCAAGGCTTCATGGGCGATTCCAATTCCTTGCGCTTCGTGACTACTCATTTTCCATCACGGCTTGCCTGGAGCTTCGGTGCCGCTGACCCGGCTGCGGTTCGAGAAACAGACTTGAAGCTGATCCGTTACGAAGTCGCACGCGGGACTGAAGGAACGAACCTTGTTGCGAAAGGCTTCAGCCGCACTGAACATATGCTGGCCGAGGTGAAGCCCGCCGTTACAAAATCACTCCTGACAAACAACATCAGTGCGGCGATGACGATGACGAATCTCGTCGCCGAACCGATCACCGATGCGATCCGTTTTCTCCGTTTTCGATTTTGGGATGGCTCCGCCTGGACGGATTCATGGATAGGAAGCTCTCACCCGATCGGTGTTGAAGTGACGCTGGCCACTGACGCATTGCCAGAAGCAGAGCATCCGGACGATTATTCAGGCGAGATTTTCCGGCGAGTTATCTACCTGCCAAGCGGCAGCCCGAGTATCGGCGACTTCGAGCTGGCCCGGCGGTTGTCGCAACCATCGAAGCTGACGGCGAACGTGCCATGAGGTCGCCTCTTTCAACCCACTCTCCGCGTGGCTTCGTCCTTGTCGCCATTCTAGTCCTCGTCATGCTGATCTCGATGATTGCCATCAGTTTGTTATTCCGGCTCAGAGCCGAGGAGACTGCGGCCAGCGCCAGTGCCGGTTCCGAGCAAGCATGGTCGGTCGCGATGAGCGGTGTGCAGGAAGCCATGCGCATCGCTGCTGCGGCCACGCCTGGCTCGGATGATTGGCAGGACAAACCGGGCGCATTTCGCAGTCGCTTTGTTTTCGAGGACGGATCGGATCAATGGTTCTTCACGGTTTGGTCTCCAGCTTTCATTGATTCGCTCGCAGAAATCCGTTACGGACTCACCGACGAAGCGAGCAAACTAAACCTGAATCATACCGACGCGACAAACATCACTCGCCTGCCCAATTTGCCCCAAGCGCTTATCACTTCGCTTCGCGGTGGCGCGGACACAAACACCACAAGTTTTCAGGAAGTGCCGTCAGTCTCGGATCCAAGTTCCATCTCGAGTTCCAATACCGTCCAGCAGGCAACATTCGCGACGGTGGACGAACTCCTCCGCGTCCCCGGCTTCTCGCCAGCTTTGCTCTACGGCGAAGATGCCAATCAGAACTGGCAGCTCGATCTGAACGAAAATGACGGTGAAGACCGTTTCCCTTCAGATAACACCGACGGCAAACTGGATCTTGGCCTGCGCCAGTATCTCACCGTGGTCTCCTCGGAACCCAACGAATATAGCCGTGGCATCCCGAAGACGGATATCAATGACCCTCTCCACGCACTTCCCGCCATGGAACTCCCGCCCGCGCTCACAAACTTCATCGCCGCGCTGCGTGCAAACAAACTCCAGATCGCCCACCCCGCCGATCTGCTCGAAGCCACGATCAAGGTGAAGGACGGCAAGGGCGCTGAAGTTGAAGTCCCATCAGGCGTGGGCAAGGAGGAGTTGCCGAAGGTCCTGGAGCTTTTCACGACAACTCACGAAGACCGGCAGCATGGCCTGATCAACATCAACACGGCTGGCGTGCCGGTGTTGGCGACCATCCCAGGCATTGATGAAACCCTCGCTGAATCCATCCTATCGACACGCCGCAGCATTGGTCCGGAACGACGCACAACGATCGCGTGGCTCTATCAGGAAAGCGTCGTAGATGCGGCTCTTTTCAAACGCATCGCTCCACATCTTACCGCGCGCAGCTATCAATACAGTTTTCATGTCGTCGGCTACGGATTGCCAAGCGGCCGCTTTCGCGCGCTTGATGTGATTATCGATCTGTCCGGCGGCGAACCGCGCGTCAGTTATCTTCGTGATCTCACGCGGCTGGGAATTCCTTTTGCGCTCGAAGCCGAGCGCACAGAAGCGCCAGTCGCGCAAGCTGCCGCTCAAGGATTTCCAAAGCTCGCTTCCAGCCAGAGTTCAAAGGCAGGCAACCACTCGACGATCAGGCGTCAGCTTGCGAAACGAAACATTACCTCCAATCTTCCAAGTCTCCGAAGGTTCAATCCCACCGACAATCGCGGACCGGAGGTGCCTCGTGGCTAGCATTCCCTTGAAGACGCTCGTTGCATTCAAGCGACTCTCGAAACCGCGCCGACGCCGATCTCGACCTCCCGCACAAGTCACCGCGATCGACGTGGACGGTCAATTCTTGCGCCTGGTTCAAACCTCACCTCGTGGCAACCGCACCGTTGTCACTCGTCTTGAAGCTGCTCCACTGGAGCTGGCGGCTGGGGCTGATCGCACCGATCCGAATGTGTTGGGACAGGCAATTGCAAAGACGCTCAACCGGCTCAACTTCAAACCCTCCTCTGTCGTCATGGGCGTCTCACGCGCCCAGGTTGTCCTTCGCACGCTGACGCTGCCCGTCATGGAAGACATCCATGAACTTGCTTCGATGGTTCATTTCCAGGTCGGACGAGATCTGCCGTTCCGCATGGATGAAGCTGTCATCGACTTCAAAGTGCGCCGGCAGATCAGCAGTCCACCGCCACGTTCTGATACGATCCCCGCCGAAGGCCCAGCCACCGCGGAATCCAAAGTTGAACCGGCTCACGTTCCAAAGCTCGAAGTTCTCGTAGCCGCCGTGAAGCGGGATGTGGTGGATTTCTACCTGCAGGTGACCGAAGCCGCCGGCCTCAAGCTTACCGCGCTCGGGCTGCTCTCCTACGCCAACGCCCGTTGCCTTGACGCCTGCAATGTTGCCGAAGGCGATCAGGCCGTCGCTCTTGTCTCCCTTCGTCCGGATGAGATGAACATCGACGTCATCGCGCAGCAGACGCTGTTGTTCAGCCGTGGCGCAAGCGTGAAGCCGTCGTCCGAGACGCCTCCCGCGGCACTGGACACAACATTACTTCCGAAAGTGGAGCCAGCCGGTGCAGATGCCATCACTCCCCTGCCCTCCTCAGCACCTGAAAGCTTTGCCGACGCGGTGACCATTGAAGTCGTCCGCAGCATGCACAGCTACTCGGGCATGGAGCCGAACAATCCCGTGGCCAAGGTGGCCGTCACGGGCGCCACCGGTCACGAAACCGCTGTCGTCGAAGCCCTCGGAAAGCGGCTCAGTACTCCATGCAGCCTGCTCGATCTTGCAACGGCGCTCGATCTTCCATCAGACGCCCGCGAGCAAACTCCCGGCGGCATCGCTCCAATTGGGCTGGCTCTTGGTGTCAGCGATCCAAAGGGATTGCCGTTCGACTTCCTCAATCCAAAACGCCCGGCGGTGCAGCGCGACATGCGTCGCATCCGCATTCTCGCCGGCATCGCGGCGGCGGCGGCGGTTTTGATTTTCACGTTGGCAATCCGCACATTTCTCATCAACCGCCATGAGAACATCCGGACTGAACTCGCCGCCGAACTTGCCGAAGCCGAAAAGAAAAGCCCGCTCTACCGCCAGATGACCCGCCAGGCCACGGTGCATGACGGTTGGGTCAAGGGCGGGCGCGATTGGCTGAAACAATTCGCTTATCTCAGCGCCATCCTTCCATCGAGCGAGGAAATTTATGTCACATCACTTGCCATCAGCGGTGCTGGAACGATTCGTCTCAATGTTCAGGCTCGAAGCGGCGAAACCCTTGCCAAGCTCGAAAAACAACTGAGCGCCGCCGGCTACGATGTGAAACCGCTTGCCATCACACCCGGCGCCGACCGTCATGGTTACGAGTTCAGATCCAGCGTGGAGTTCACCTCGCCGGAGAAGATGAAAATCGATCTGTCCAAGGTGAAAACTCCGCCACGTCTCGCCGATGATGGCTCGCTGGATCCGGTCGTGAGAAGGGAGACGAGCCGATGAACCAACGCGAGAAAATCCTGGCGGCGGCTGTCGGAGGGATCGTTTTTATCTTCATCGTCGGCTTCGGAATTCGCGGCGTAATTCTCAAGCCGGTTAGCGAGATCGACAAACGCAGCGCGGCCATTCGCGAGAAGCTCGACAAGATCAAAGCAGAGCGACGCGCCTACTTCGACGCGGAAGATCGGATGAAGGCTCACACCTTGCGAACGTTTGCCGATACTGTGGATCAGGCGAGTGCCCGGTCGGGTGAACTGCTGACCAAGCAAATCCTCGCGAGCGGATTGCAAGAGGCAGAGTTCACCCGCCTGCCCGTTGGCCCGCGCAAGCTGCGTGGGGCGCAGGAACTGGGCTGGAGCATTCAGGGCGATGGCCCGCTGGCGGATGTCACTGATCTGATATTCATGCTGCAAACCTCTCCTTACTTGCACCGGATCGAGAACCTCAGCGTTTCCACCGGCGACGCACCCGGCATCGTGCGGGTTCGCTTCCGTTACCTGACACTTGTCCCGGAACCCGCTCCTGAAGTGCAACGCAAGGAGCTGGCTTCGACCCTCACCCTCGAAAGTGCGGAACGTCACATCTTCGACGGCATCGTGTCGCGCGACATCCTCCGGCCGTACATCAAACGCACACCGCCGCCGTCGCCCGAATCAACGTCGAGTTCCAGCTCGCCTTCCACCAAAGCCGGCTCGGCGCAAGGGCCGGAAGCATTCCGCATCGTCTCTCTGTCCGAATGGCAGGGAGAGCCGGAGATCCATGTGCGCGATCAAGCCCACCAGACAACCAAGCGCTACAAAGCCGGCGATCAACTGGCCGGCGGAACGGTCGTTTGTGTTGATTACCGGTCGATGCCGATGCCGGGTAACGAAGGCCTCCGCTCGGACAGCCGCGTGATCGTAAAAATCGGTTCCGAGTTCTTCGCCATCGAGCGCGGCAAAACACTTGCGGATAAGCGGAAGCTGACCTCGGAACAACTCCCGACGGAGCTGGCGAAGGTAAAGTGACTTTGTGAAGACAGAAAAATTATACAAAGATTCACTTCTCCGTCGTCCAAGTTTTCTGTCAAACATGATGTTGAAGCAAAGATCAGGCTGGCGCTCGTCGTCCCGGCAAAAATGAATTTTGAGGTACAAGTTATGAAGAAGATCCAACCAAGCCGTATCCACCCATTTGAATTGGGGAGCACACGCGCCACCGCGTGTTTTCGTCGGCGCCTCGCCGACGAAACGAAGGTTCAAACCGACTCCCAGAATGGTGATGCGCTCACGATTGAGACGTGGTGGGCGGGGCGCCCACCACAACACGCGAGGCGCGTCTGCTCCCCAATCCGTAGGGCCTTGCTGCCTTTAAGCATCCTGCTCATCTGCTCTCTGTGGCTCGCCCCCGCTTCCGCCCAGGAAATCAAACCAGCCGTCACGGACCAACCCGCGCCTGTCCTGGCCCAAGCAACGCAGCCAAAACCCGCTGCCACTCCCACTCCATCCGCCGCAGCATCACCGGCACGCAACATCCGCTTCCAATTCGACGGCATTCCCTATTCGGATGTCATCGAACGGTTCGCGCAGATGGCGGGCAAACCTTTGCTCGCTGAAACGAACATCGCCGGAAGCGTCACCTTCAACGACCCGAATCCCTACACCTACACCGAAGCGCTGGACACGTTGAACCTCATGCTTTCGATGAAGGGGCAGACGCTCGTTGAATCCGGCCATTACCTCCGGCTGGTCCCGCTGAAGCAACTGCCTTCGATGCCGCTTCGCATCATGCGCGGCATCGATCAGACCGGCGACACCCGCCCAAGCGAGGTCGTCACCGTGGTGCTCGATGTCAAAAATGTCGATACCAAGGACATCGTCGAGGCCATCACATCCATGCTCTCGAACGCGGGTTCAATCGCGCCCTTGTCGAAAGGGCGCGGCCTCATCATCACGGATCGGCTTGCGAACATTCAGCGCATCCGGACCCTGCTCACCACCATCGATACCGAGGCGGCCGTCGAGCGCCAGATGAAGACCTACACGCTGCTCCATTCATCGGGCGCGATCATCTCAGATTTGCTCAACCGCACCTTCGGCCTCGCGACCGCTCCCAAGCGCACCAGCTACAATCCGAACTCCAAGGCGATGGAAACTCTGCCACCCGATCCCGCGGACTATATCACCGCCGTCTATGACGATGCTTCGAGAACGCTCGTCCTCTTTGGCCCGAATGAACGAATCATTCTGGCCGAGGAACTGATCAACAAGTTCGAGCAAAAGGAAGGGCCGGGCGGTGATGTCCGGATTTATTATCCGCAAACGATCAAGGCCGAAGATCTCGCGAACGTCATCCGCCAGGCTGTTCCTGGTGTGGCCGCGCCGGGCGAAACCGCCGCCGCTGCCGCCACAAAAGCCCGCGTCATCGCGGACGCCTCACAGAACCGGCTCATCGTCGCCGCGCCCATTCCCGGCCAGCTCGAACAAATCGAACAGCTCATCAATCGCATCGACAAACCAGTTCATGGACAGGCGGGAGTATTCACGAACGTTCCGTTGCGGTCTCAAACGATTCAACTCACGAAAGTCTTCCGTCCACGAGCCGCCGAAGTCTCCAACCTTGCCACGATTCTCACGCAAGCTCTCACGCGGCGCTCGCCCTCGGGCCAGATCAACAGCACCGCAAGCATCACCCACGATCCCGTCAGCCAAAGCGTCGTCGTCAGTGGCAGTCCGGGCGATCTCCAGATCGCCACCGACATCGTCGCCCAGCTCGAAACCGGCACCACGCAGCCCACACCAATGCTGACGCGCTTCATCGACGTCGGCACCGCTGCCGAGGCGAAGCGGTTGCAGCCGCTGGTCGAGCAGCTTTACCGCAGCCAGGTCAGCAACGGCGGCCAGGGTCCGGTCGCTCATGCGAAGATTCTCTCCGATGGCGATGGTGGCAGGCTGATCGTCACCGCCAGCGAGGATCACCTCACGCGCATCGAGAATCTCGTCATCCAACTGCGCTCGGATCGGGGCAAATCACTGTCGCGCCGACTTGAGATTATCTCCCTCAAAAACGCCCGCATCGAAACCGCGCTGACCAGCATTCAAAACCTGGTCACGGAGAAGATGAACGACCGGCGCTACACCGATGCGCCAAAGCCATCGTTAATTTCCGATCCGGCAAACAACCGCCTGCTCGTCACAGCCACGGAAGAACAGATCACGGAGGTGCAGCAAGTCGTCACGGTCATTGATGTCGCTCCGCCGACCGCTCGCCGCGAAATGCGTGTCATCGCACTCCGGGCGAAAACTGCGGCAGAAGTAATTGCGGTGGTCAACCCGCTGCTCGAACAAACCGCCGAACAACCCGCCAACCCCCAGTTCGCGCCGAAACTCCTGCCTGATCCGACGGGCAGGCAGATCATCGCGCTGGCGCTCCCTGCGGACTTCGAACGTGTCGAGAAACTCATCCAGCAGTTCGACACCTCGCAGGCGACCTCCGCGCCACGCCAGTTCAAAGGCGTTGAGCTCTACAGCCGCAGCACCGCCGAACTCACGCCGCTCGTGACGCAGCTTTACACTGAACAATTGCGCGGCCAGCCCGAGCCTGCCGGCGGCCCGGCCACCCTGCTCCCGGAGGCCAAAGGCAACCGCATCATGGTCAGCGGCGCCGAAAAGGAAATCGCGCGCGTCGAGGCGATCATTCGCCAGCTTGATCCCTCCGGGAAAAAGGGCGCGCGTGAGGAAACCCGGGTCATTCGCTTGAAGTCAGCGCTCGCTGCCGAACTCGCCGCCCTGGTCGAGAAGAGCCTCAACGCTCAATCCCAGCAGTTGAAGGTGCTCGTGGACGCGCGCAGCAACAGCCTCGTCGTCACCGGCGATTCCGCCGCGGTCGAGTCCGCTTCCGAAGTCGTACGACAACTCGATACCCGGCCCGACCTCCAGCCGCGCGAGATGCGGATCATTGAATTGAAACAAGGCGACGCCACCAGCATCGCAACTCTCGCAAACAACCTCGCCACCGAACTCATCAAGGATCAGCGCGGCGCGGAATACACTCCGCAGACCAAAATCGTCGCCGACGCCACCTCGAACCGCCTCATCGTCAGCGGGCCGAAAGACGAATTGAAGACTGTGGCCGGCGTGGTCGAACAGCTTGATCAAGCGCCGGAGGCCACGGGCGGCGCCAAGGTGTTCAAGCTGATCAATGCCGATGCTGCGCAGATCATCGGCGTCGTCTCGAATGCGATGCTCAAGTTTGACGCGCGCAATCAGCCGATCCGCCGCGTATCGATCTCACACGATCGCGAATCCAACAGCATCGTTGTCTCCGGTTCGCGCGCTGACTTGAAGGACGCCGAGGGCATCATCCAGCGGCTCGACAATGAGGGCATCGAGCCGGGTGCAACGGGCGGCAATGTCGGTCGTGCTCGTGAATTGAAAATCATTCCCGTGCGCGGCGATGATCCTGATGCGCTTGCCACGCTCGCGCTGCGAGTGTTCACGGCGCAGAATGCCGGGCGCGCCGTCACCAACCTCGTAAGCATTACACCCGAGCCGAACGGCAAGCGTTTGATCGTACTTGCGCCCGCTGGCATTTTGCCGCAGGTCGAGACGGTTATCAGCACCCTCGACAGCGCCCCGGAACAGGGATCGCGCGAACTCCACGCCATTGAGTTGAAGAACTCAACAACCGCTGAATTGCTGCCGAAGGTTCAACAGATTTACGGAGAGCAATCCCAGGGCAAGACGGTGAAGCCCGCGACGATCTACGCCGACGCCAGCCGCGCGCGCCTCATGGTCTATGGCACCAAGGAACAGTTGGCGACCATCGGACAGATCGTCGAGACCCTCCAAAGCCAGGCTCCCGTTCCACGCGAGGCAAAGTCGTTCGATTTCGGAAGGCTTGCCGAAGCTCAGCGCGTTCTGCCTCTCGCCCGCCAGCTTTACCGGGATCAAGTCACGAACAACCCGGCGCTCGGGCCTGCCGACGCGCAGTTCATCAGTGACGGCAAGACAGGCCGGCTCATCGTCAGCGCACGCGCAAATCAACTCAAAGCAATCGAGCTTGTCGTTTCGAACCTGTTGAGCACCGTCGCGACAAACCAACCCGGGAGGGAAACACGCACCTTTGAAGTCGGCAGTGCAAACGATGTGCAACGTCTCCAGCCCCTCATCCAGCAGCTCTACACCGATCAGTGGAAGGACAAGGCCGAGAACGATCCCGCCGATGCTCAGATCGTCGCGGATGCCAGAACTGGCCGGCTGATCGCCACCGGCAAGCCCGATCATCTCAAGCAGATCGAGATGATCCTGCAACAGCTCGGAGCCGGAAAAGCCAGACAGGAGGCGCGCGACACCCGCGTCTATGACCTCACTACCGCGAGCGCGGTTGAACTGGCAACGACGGTTCGCACTCTCTACCTCGAACAAGCGAAGGCTCGCTTCGGTGCGCAGCCGCCGGACACGCTCATTACTCCAGACACGGGCGGCAACCGCCTCATCGTCGTCGGCGACACCAATGAATTGCAGGCCATTGAAAGCATCGTTCAAAAGCTCGACAAGGTCAGCGCACAAAGCTCGACCGCGCGCGTCTTCAAGCTAAAATCCGCCGAGCCGGACAAGGTGGCCGAGATCCTTTCCGCCGCGCTCGTTCGCTTCGACGCTTATGGACGTCCACAAAAGCGCGCCTCGGTTTCAGTGGATGCCAAGACCCGCACTCTCATCGTTACGGGCGACCCGAAAGAACTTCAAGGTGTCTCGGTTATCATCGACCAGCTTGACCAGTCCCTCGGCTCCCAACCCGAGCGGAAGATGAAAGTCCTGCCGCTCAAGGCAGCCAAGGTTGCGGAACTTACTGCCAAAGTCCGCCAGCTCTACAATGATCAGGTCAAGAGCCAGCCTACACTGGGCGTTGGAGATGCGCTGATCATGGAAGACGCGTCCAGCAGCCAGCTCATCCTGGCGGGCAGCGACGCTCAACTGTCACTCATCGAACGTATCGCGACAGATTTGCAGGCAGCTCAGGCCAACCAACCTCCGCGCGAAACAAAGTATTTTGAAGTGGGAAGCTCCGAGGAACTCACACGCGTCCAACCGCTCGTTCAGCAACTCTACGCAGATCAATGGCGCGACCGTGGTGCCAGCGACCCGGCGGATGCCAGAATCATCCAGGACACCAAGAACGCGCGGCTCATCGTCACTGCCCGGCCAGAGCACTTGAAGGCAATCGAGAAGATTCTTGCCGACGTGAACGCGCCGGCCACGAGCACCGAACCCCGCGATACACGGGTTTATGACCTGAACACGACAGCGGCGGCGGAACTTGTGATCACGGTTCGCTCGCTCTACCTGGACCAGCTCAAGTCAAGGCAGGTGACCGCCGGCGGGCAGGCAAAAATTCTTCCAGACCTCGCGGCGAACCGGCTCGTTGTCTCGGGCAACACCAATGAACTCGCCGCTGTCGAAGCCATCATCACCAAGCTCGACCAGGTCAGCACGAAGACAGGCGGCGCACGCGTCTTCAAATTGAAAAACGCGGATGCCGAGCAGGTCGGGCGTGTCATCTCGACATCGCTTGTTCAAATCAACCAGAACGGCAGATCCATCCCCCGCGTGAGCGTCGGGCCGGACACGGCAAACAACCTGATTGTGGTCTCGGGTGATCCGAAAGATCTCCAGTCAGCGGCGGTGATCATCGAGCAGATGGACAGCATCGCCACGAAGCAACCGCGCCAGATGAAGATTGTTCCCCTCAAGTCAGGCGTGGCCACCGACGTCTCGAAGCGCGTTCGTCAGCTTTACGAAGATCAGCTCAAAGGCACGCCCGGCAGCGGTGCGCCCGATGCGCTCGTCCTGGGTGACGACGCCAGCAGCCGGTTGATTCTCACCGCCAGCGAATCCCACATGAAGCTGATCGATGACATCGTGAACAAGCTTCAGGAATCCGGCGAAGGCCAGGGCCGGCAGTTGCGCGTGCTGACGCTCCAGAGGAACTCAGCCCGCCCGATCGCGACCATGCTCTCCCAGTTGTTTGCCCGGCAGGTCGCGAGCCAGGATCCGGCGGAGAGGCTGGTGGTGAGCGCTTCGGGCGATGACCGCACCATCGTCGTCGAAGCCGCGAACAAGACGCTGGAGAGCATCGATCAACTGGTGAAGCAACTGGATCAGGCTGAAGGCGACGGGCAGAGCGTGATTCAGACCGTTCGTCTGAAGAAGGGCAACGCCACCGACCTTGCCGACGCTGTCAATAAATCCATTGCCGCGCGCACGCCGCGCCTCCAGAGGATCAGCGTGACCGCCGTCGCCGGTGCCAACAGCCTTCTCATCAACGGACCGACCAACTCCGTGGATCAGGTGATGAAAATCGTCCAGGAACTCGACCAGGAAAGTACAGGCGGAGATATCGAAGTGCGTATCTACAAGTTGGAGAATGGAAACTTGAAAGGTGTGCAAGGGGTGCTCAATCAACTTCTTGAAAGCGTCACACGTTCGCTCGCAAACGCTGGAGGAGCCCACCGCGAACTGCCCGTCACAGTGACAATCGATGACCGCGCCAACAGCCTGATCATCGCCGCCACACCAGCCCACTTCAAAGTGGTCGAGAAGATACTGCCAACTCTCGACAAGGCGCCCGACCGTTCGGATCGTGATGTTCAATTCGTCTGGCTGCGCAAAGCCAAGGCGTTCGAAGTGGTCTCGAAAGTTGAAGCGGTCTTCAGCAACCGGCCCAGTGAAGAGCGGCCTGTGGTCGAGGCGGATTCGTCCAACAACTCCGTGACGATCATCGCCCGTCGCGGCGACATAGCCCAGGTGCAGGATTTGATTTCACGCCTGGATGACACATCGAAAGACAGCAACATCCAGGTGCGACTCCGCCCGCTCGAGCGCGTCGCCGCCGAGCAAATGGCCAGAATGCTCCAGAGCATCTATCCACAAATGGCGAACGGACAGTTGCGCGTCGTGGAAAGGATCACACCGCCGAAAGCCGGCCAACCCGTCGCTCCTGCCGTTCAGCCACCGACTCCCCAGGCCGCACCGCAACCCTCCCCTGCCCCGCCGGCCGAGAAGAAAGAAGATGCGAAACCCACGCCCGAGGTTGTCATCGCGGTGGACAAGGAAGCGAACTCCCTCATCCTCTCCGGCCCGGCGCAGGAACTGGACAACATCGATCGCATCATCAGTGATCTTTCGTTCAGTTTTTACGGCAATGAAGCGGAGTTCCGCCTGTTCCCGCTCAAGGAGGCCGATCCCGTCGCCGTCGCACGAACGTTGAGCGACTTGTTGAAGCAGGAGCCCGTTGCCGTTCCGCAGCAGCCCGGCCAGCCGCCACGCACCGTCACACCGCAGCATCGCATCACCGTCGTTTCCGAGCCACGTACCCGCAGCATCATTGTGCGTGCCCGTCCGACAGACTTCCCATTGATCGAATCGATCGTGAAGCAACTCGACGCAGGCGGCCAGACGGCTCAACTGGAATTCCGGCTCGTCCCGCTGACCAACGCTCCGCCGGGAAAAGTTCTTCCGCTCGTGCAGCAGATGGTCACGCAGCTTAACCTCGCCCGTCCTGGCGAACCTCTCACCGTTACCGTGGACCCTCGCACCCGTGGGTTGCTTGTGGTCGCCCGCGACACGTTGCTCACTCAGATCGAGAAGATGATTCACCAACTCGATTCACCGTCAGCTTACGTGGAGGCCGAGGTCATGGTGGTGGGATTGAAGAAGGCGAACGCCACCCAACTCGCGACCATCCTTCAAAACATGCTCAAGCCTGGTGTGCAGGGCGAATGGACGATCGACGCGCGTGAATTACAGGAGCAGGTACGACGCCTCAAGGTGCAGAATGATCAGGGCAAGGAAGTCCTGCTCGATCTCACCAAACCAATCAAGATCGCAGCCGATCCAGTAACCGGGCAGGGCGGTGGCAACCGGCTCGTGTTGACATCCACATCCGACAACTTGAAAGCCCTTGCGGCAGTCGTCACGATGATGGACACGGTTCCGATTCTTGAAGACGTGGTGGTGAAATTGATGCCGTTGAAATATGCCGACGCCGCGGCGCTCTCGCAGACACTTACAACCATCTTTACTCAAGGCAAACAGCTCGGCACCGGACCGGCGGGCGCAGGAGCCCAGCCGGATGGAGCTGCGGGCAAGGCACTCGTGAATCCGCTGAATGTCGCGGTGGATGCACGGTCAAACACACTCATTTTGAGTGGTCAGATCGAGACGATGAATCTGGCGCTTCGAGTGGTTGCCGACATTGACAAACCGATCGACCGCTTCGTAACGGAGGTAAGACTTTTCCGTCTCAAGCACGCCTCCGCCATCCGCCTTGTGCCATTGCTCCAAAGCGTCTTCGCCGAAGGTCCGCCCGTGCCGGGCACCGAGGGCTTGAACACTCAAGTCACCCGGCTCCGAACCGTGAAAGACGTGGCCGC
Source organism: Pedosphaera sp. (assembly GCA_009695275.1). Taxonomy (GTDB): domain Bacteria; phylum Verrucomicrobiota; class Verrucomicrobiia; order Limisphaerales; family F1-12-MAGs170; genus F1-120-MAGs170. The sequence goes on from SIBF01000003.1 coordinate 24,457, forward strand.
TTCCAAAACCACTGACACCGCCAAGAATCGCTCAGCGCTCGTGATACAGGCGGATGATTTGTCGAACATCCTCATCGTCGCCGCCCGGAGCGATACGCTGCCACTGATTCAGGACGTCATTGATCAGCTCGACATTCCCGCCGCTTCCGGACTCGAAACGGTCCGCATCTATCCGCTCAACCATGCGGATCCGGCTTCGATCCAAAAAGTTCTCAGCGACATTTACACCAGCCCGCGCGCCACCGCGACGGTGCGAAATGAAGACAAGCCGGTCATCACCGTTGACGCCCGCACCAGCGCACTCGTGGTCGCGGGGAACAGCAAGAGCTTCGCGGTTATTGAAGGCTTGCTGCTACAGCTTGATCAAAAGCTCCCGTTCGAGCTGCGTGAAATCCGCATCATCCCGCTGGAAAATGCAGACGCGAATGTGATCGCAACGACAGTTCAAAAGCTGATGGATGCCCGCGTCACCCAACGCGCGTCCCTCAACCAGGGCACACCTGACACGCTAAAGGTCACGATTCTGGCCGACCCGAGAAGTAACAGCCTGCTTGTCGCCGGCGGCCGCGAGAGCTTCGACATGGTGGAATCGCTCGCCAAACAGTTGGACAAGGCCGGCATGGCTTTGAGCGGACGCATCCGCTTGATCCCGGTGCAATTCGCGGACGCCCGGGTGCTCGCTGCCACGTTGACCACACTGTTCACCGAGCGCTACGCCGTCGCGCGCACGCCCGACATGCAGCGGACCAAGCCCATCGTCCTGGCAGATCCTCGAAGCAACAGTCTTCTGGTCACCGCAAATCAGGAGGACAACGGCGTGATCGACGATCTCTTGAAACGGCTCGACGCGAAGACCGACAACCCGGCGCTCACGCTGACGGTGGTTCCTCTCAAGCACAACGATGCCAGCAGGGCTGCAACGCTCATCGAGGGCATTTTTACCGCGCGCATGAAGGCACAGACGCTGCCCAACCAGACACCGCTGCCAAGCGAGCAGATCAAACTGGAGCCCGACTCCTTGAATAATGCGCTCATCATCTCCGCCAGCAAAGAGAACCTGGAGTTGATTCAAGTTCTCATTCAGAAGATCGACGTTGAGCCAGGCATCGAAGGTGGCGCGCTCCAAACTTTCACTCTCGAATTCGCCGACGCACAGCGAGTGGCGGGAATCTTGAACTCTCTTGTCCAGCAGGGGCTTTATCGTCCCGGTCTCATACCTGGGACACCAGTCAAAGGCACACCGCGTGACGCCCTGGCGATCAGCGTCGATCCTCGCAGCAACACATTGATTGTCAGTGCGAGCCCGGAAAACCTGGCGCTTGTTAAAGCTATCATCACCAAGCTCGACACGAAGGATTTCACAGCTTCAACAAATGTCCGGCTCTATCAGTTGAAAAAAGCCCGTGCCAGTTCTCTGGCAGCCACGCTTGAACAATTCTTCCGCGCCAAGCGTGCGGGTGATGCAGTCGTCGCAAATGCCGGTGACCGCGCCATTCCCGTGGGTGTGATTCCCGATGACCGGGTGAACACGTTGCTGGTTACGGGCAGCAAAGAGGCCTTCGACGTGATCGAGAACATCCTTCCGCAGCTCGATAGTGAAAGCGTTTTTGCGAGGATGAACTTCAAGGTGTTCCCGCTTAAGAAAGCGACGGCACGGGCGCTTCAAGGAGTGATCCAGCAGATCGTCGCCAACCGGCCGCCAAAGGTAAAAGGCGAGCCCGTGGATCCAATCACCGTCGTCGCTGACCAGTGGGTCAATGCCCTGCTCGTGGGCGCAAGCGTTGATGACATGGGCACGGTCGAATCGCTCATCGAACGGCTGGACAGCGAGCCCGCGGAAACCGGGATTGCGATTCACGTCTTTCCTCTGGCGAAGGGTGACGCCCGCCGTGTCGCGCAAACGATTCAAAGTCTTTTCCGCGAAAACACGACCGGAACTGGCACGGCTGGGGCGGTTCTCCCAGTGACCGTCAGCGCGGACGAACGCATCAACGCCATCGTTGTCTCCTGCGGCGAGAATGACGCCAAGCGCATCGGCGAGCTGGTAAAGAAACTCGACACCGAGCAAGTGGCGCGGGTGAGCGAGATCAAAGTGTTTCCTCTCAAGTACGCCAGGGCGGAATCGCTCTCCTCGATCCTGAATACGGCGCTGAACACCAAGCCAACGCCATTAAGCGAGCAGAGTCCCAATGCTCAATCCGTGCTCCAATTCATCTCGCACACGCAGGAAGGCAAGGAGTTGATCTCCGCCGCCTTGAAGGAAGCCGTGCTGATCACGCCGGACGCGCGGATGAACTCTCTGATTGTTTCCGGACCGGTGGATTACATGGGAATGATCGACCAGATCATCACGCGCCTTGATTTAAGTTCTCCACAGGAGGCCAAGATCAAGGTCTTCCCCCTGCAGAACGCCGACGCCAATCAAATGGCCCGCCTGTTGATGCAGCTCTTCCGCATGAGCCAGCTCCAGACGGCGGCGCAAACCGGCAACCAACGGTCCATTCAATACACGCTCGTTCGCTCCCGGCAGGATGAAGAAGGCGAACCTCTGAAGGAAGAAGCCCTGGCCAGCGCCACTCTTGGAACCGCCGAACAGAACGCGCTGACCGTCACGGTGGATGCGCGCACGAACAGTTTGCTCGTCGGAGGCACGGAGCATTATGTGTCGCTCGTTTCTCAGGTCATTGAATCTCTCGATTCCACACCGGCCAATGAACGCCGCACCGAGGTCGTGCGGCTCAAAAACTCGCAGGCTACGGAAGTAGCACTGGCCATCCGCACCTTCCTCGATCAGGAACGGCAAAAAGTCACTCAAATCCTCGGTGCTGAAGGGATCGGCACGAAGGAACAGGTTCTCGAACGGGAAGTTGCCGTCGTCGCGGAAACCGCCAGCAACACCTTGCTGGTTTCAGCGGACCCTCGTTACTTCGAGCAGGTCAAGGCGCTCATCGAGGAACTCGACCGTCCGCAAGCGCAGGTGCTCATCCAGGTGTTGCTCGCTGAAGTGACACTGGATGCGATGACCGATCTGGGCGTCGAGTGGAGTTACGCCGGCAAGAAGGGCGACGTGAGCTATGGGATCGGAACGGACTTTGGCGTCAAGGACGCATTGAAGTCGTTTGGTGGGTTCTCCAGCGCGGTGAGCGGGAGTGATTTTAACTTCCTCCTGCGTGCTTTGAAAAACGAGGGCCGCCTCGAAGTGTTGAGCCGCCCCGAGATCGTCACCGCCGACAACAAGCCCGCCAGCATCAATGTGGGGCAGCGTGTGCCGTTGATCACCGACAGCCGCGTCACGCCACAAAACGACACGATCAATTCCTTCCGCTACGAGGACGTTGGCATCAATCTCACCGTCACGCCCAAGATCAGCCCGGACGGGTTTGTGAAAATGGAGATCAGCACCACCAACAGCAGCATCAGCAGCTCGACCGTCGAAATCAACAAATCCGCCACCGTCCCGATCATCGCGCAGCGGCGCGCCACGACCACCGTCAGCGTGCAGAGCGGTCAGACGGTTGTCATCGGCGGATTGATTGAAACCGTGGATGACCGGCGCGTCCGGAAGTTTCCGGTCTTGGGAGAAATCCCCTACCTTGGCGCTCTCTTTCGCACCACCACCACCAGGCGCGACCGTAAAGAACTGATCATTCTTCTGACACCACAGGTCGTGGCCGACTCGAGACAGCCGGAACATCAGCGCCCTGCTGGAGAGGGCACTTTGAAATATGACAAAGGCGCACGGGATTTCGACAAAATTACCCGTGAACATCTGGACAACTCGGGAATCAAGGACGGAATGAAGAATGACCGCCTGCGCAAACAGATCCTCGCTCCACTCTATCCTTCCCCGACGCAACCAGACGCAAAGGGCAAGCCAGCGCCATCAGACGAGTCGAATCGAAAATCGCCCTGATGCCGCACAGATTGGACATGCATTGGGACGATGAACCGTGTTTGCATCGGCGGCCCGTTGGACTGCGGCGGCACGGCACCGCTTTGGCTGCGCCGTGGACGAGCCAAACCGTTTCAGACTTTTGTAGCGTGAAGCCAAAGCGGGGACCTGTCCCCGCAATCCAAAGACCTCGTTCTGTCTTCCGGTTCATGGGGAGGGAACACCTCCGAAAATTGGACGTGAATCGAGGCCATGAACCGATGACGGATAGGAGCGCGGACAGCCATGTCCGCGAGTGGGAAAGATCGGGTTCGCGCGGACATAGCTGTCAGCGCTCCGGCGGCCGGTTCATGGGGAGCCTCCACGATCTCCAAATCGCGCATGGGGACCATGAATTTCGGAAGGACGAGTTACACGAGTCCCCAACTAGAATGGGGTGTTCTTGTCAGAGTGGGCCTCGTGTAACTCGGCCCTCCGAGGCAGGGAGGTTCATGGAAAGCCTCCACGATCTTGAAATCGCGGATTGGCACCATGAACCCAGGGAAACCACTGGGAACGTGAGCACAGAGTTTTGGAAGACACCGCGGCTCGGTCTGCCTTCTTTCCCTGTGTCCTCCCAAACTCTGTGCTCCATCCCCAGGTTCATGAAAAACATCTGAGCGATGAGAACTTCAATGTCAGTTTCTTCTGGGCTGCCGGGTCCTTCGATGGGCCGCAAAACCACTACGGATGCACTTCCTTGGACGTCTCAACCACGGATTTCAAGGATGTTAAGGAATGGGCCGGAATACACCCTCAGCTTATCCGTGCAATCCGCGAAATCCGAGGTCAATTCCCTGAAGCGTCGCTCTGGTGCTGTCGTCAGTGTGATTTTTCTGGTTTTGCTGATGGTGCTGACTCATGGCTGCGCTTCACGCCAGAGAGGCAACGTGAGCCGTCCGTCTGGCGGCGGAGGCGGTGGCATCGGTGCCCTCCACCTCTTCGGAGCTCCCCTGGCACTCGACTTCGATGACAAGCCGGGGTCGGATGGATTTGCGGTCACAATTTACGCAAGCAACGGTACTCAGGCGCGCGGACTTCAGATCAGGACTGGCACGATGGAAGTTCTGATGTTCGATGGCACCCCACACGCACAAGGATCGACGGCGCCGGAGCCGAGCCGAACCTGGACGTTCACCGCAAAGCAACTGGACGCTTATGCTCACAAATACGCGATTGGAATTGGCTACCGGCTGACCCTGTCCTGGGCGGAGACGCTTCCAACACGAGATCGCATCACAGTCCTGGCCCGCTACACTTCGCCAAAAGGAGAGACGATTTCATCAGGCCCGAGCACGATAGCGGTCCTGGCGAGATAGCCAGCCACCGATCACGGATCTCTCCACAAAACCCAGGGCGATCAGCTTGCTCCGGGTTCAACGCCCGCCAGTTTCCGGTGCCTTGATGTCGTAATTGTGATTTGCATGGACAGCTTGGTGAATTCGATTTTCTTCCCACCAATCCGAGCGACTTCCAAGCTTTCAGTTTCTCGCGCGCCACCGAGCTTCAGGCTGGAGACAGCAATCCTGCCACCACCGCCATCATCACCGCGAAACTCGTAGCGCCAAGGGCGGGCAATTAGCCGCACTTTACGTGAGCGCAGGGAAGCCGTGGCCGCCGGCACGATCCACATGGCGATGAACAGGGTCAAAAGGGAATCGGGATCAATCACTTCTCCGTTGCGCGCACCAGCAGCACGGGCAGGCTGGTATTGTGGCGGACGGTGTGGATGGTACTTCCCAGAATTAAATCTCCAACGAGTCGATGCCCGTGTCCAGCCATGGCGATGAGTTCACAGTGTTCGGCCTCGGCGAGCTTGATGATTTCAGCCGGCGGATCGCCCAGCGCCAGTTGAACCGACACGGAAATTCCGTCGCGGCGGAGTTCCTCGGCCCGCTCCTCAAGGTAGCGGCGGTCCGCGCGCATCTCCTCGGATTCGGTGAGTTTCAACTGATCGAAGGTGCGCGCAGCCCAGCCGTCCGCGACGTGGACGAGCAGCAGGTGCGAGCCTAGCAGTTGCGCCAGTTGCCGCACATGAGGCAGCAGGCTTTTATCGGCGCGACTGTTCTCGAGGGCGACGAGAATTTTTTTATACATGACGGACTCCGTTACTTCACCAGCTTCATCACCCAGTCGGTGAGGCCGAACACGTCGGCCAGCAGTTTCAGATTGAGCACGATGATGATGGCTGCGGTCGTCCATGCCAGCCAATTAATCCACTTCTTGTTGGCGAACTCACCCATCTTCGCGCGCTCGCTGGTGAAGAGGACGAGCGGCACGACGGCGAAGGGCAGTTGCATGGAGAGAATCACCTGGCTGAGCACGAGCAGTTTGTCCGTCGCGCCGTCGCCAAAGATCACAAGACAGATGATCGCAGGCACGATGGCGATGAGGCGGGTGATAAGCCGCCGCAGCCACGGGCGCAGTCGGATGTTCAGGAAACCTTCCATGACGATCTGGCCGGCAAGCGTGCCGGTGAGCGTGGAATTCTGACCGGACGCGAGCAGCGCCACGGCGAAGAGAGTGCTGGCGATGCCTACACCCAGGGTCGGACTAAGAAGCTCATACGCCTTTTCGATCTCACCAACTTCATTCCGTCCGTGAAAAGTCGCTGCTGAGAGGATGAGAATCGCCGCATTGATGAAGAGCGCGAACATTAGCGCTACCGTCGAGTCGATGGTGGCGAATTTGATCGCCTCCCGCTTGCCGCCCGGGTTTTGCTCGTACTTTCGGGTCTGCACGATGGACGAGTGGAGATACAAGTTATGCGGCATGACCGTCGCGCCCAGGATGCCGATGGCGACGTAGAGCATCTCGCGGTTGCGCAAAATTTCCGCACTCGGGATGAATCCATTCGCGATGCCAGCGAGACTCGGGCGCGAGAAAATCATTTCCGCGAAGAAGCAGCCACCGATGGTGATGATGAGCACGACGACGAGGGTTTCGATGTAGCGGAATCCCTTGTTCTGCAAATACATCACAGCCAGCACATCCAGTGCGGTGATGCACACACCGGCGACGAGCGGGATGTGAAAAAGCAGTTTCAGAGCGATGGCCGAGCCGAGCACTTCCGCGAGGTCGCAGGCGCAGATGGCGATTTCGCAGAGGAACCAGAGCGAAAACGAGACGGGCTTGGAATAATGATCGCGACAGGCTTGGGCGAGGTCGCGCCCGGTGACGATGCCAAGTTTCGCGCAGAGCGATTGCAGCAGAATCGCCATGAGGTTCGAGATGAGGATGACGCTCAGGAGCGTGTAGCCGAACTTCGAGCCGCCCTGCAAATCCGTGGCCCAGTTGCCCGGGTCCATGTAACCAACGGCTACGAGATAACCCGGACCCGAGAAGGCGAGCAGCTTGCGCCAGAAGCCGAAATGCTTGGGCACCGCCACGCTGGCATAAACTTCGGGCAGGCTCGGCGACGTGCTGTCCGCACGCCACGCGGAACCCCCGGTGATCCGGGCATCTGGTGTTGAGGTTTCCATAAATCAAACGCGAAGCGTGAGGCCTGCCAATAGGGAGATGTCAGCCACGCCGAAAGAAAGTCCACAGGTCAGGCCCATGGCCATCCTCGCTCCCGATGGCGTCAGGCGATGTTGCGGGTTCAAATTGTTGAAGGCGACCTCGCGTGCGATGTCCGTGACCATGCCGAGGGTGAACGGCAGCGCTTTCACCGCGGCGTCACTGCATGAAGCAAACGTGATCACCACAAGAACAAGCGCGCTGATTCCCGTCCAGGTCCGTTTCCCGATAGAGCAGAGTCGAATTAAATTAGTCATACCTAAGATTGACTAGGGTAGCTATACGTCATACTCCCCGAGCGTCAATGGAAAACTTGTGTTGTAGAATAATCTTAGCATCATCTATATTCGCTGCGAATGAAAACGGACGCCCTGCCAAGCACCTCCACCGAGGATTATCTCGAACGCATCCATGAGTTGATCGAGGAAAAGGGATACGCGCGCGCGGTGGACATCGCCGAGGCGCTGAAGATCAGCCAGCCTTCCGTGACGGCGATGGTTCAGAAGCTGGCGGACGCCGGTTACCTGAATTACCAGAAGTACCGGGGCCTGACATTGACTCAAAAGGGGCGGGCCGTGGCGGGCAACATTCGAGCGCGCCACCAGACCCTGGAGCGCTTCTTCACTCTTCTGGATCTTCCATTGGAGACCCGCGAGCGTGACATCGAGGGCATCGAACACTGCCTCAGCCCGGTGACACTTTCCTCACTGGCGCGGCTGGCGGACTTCTTCGAGGCTAATCCGCGCATCCTGCGTGAGTTGACGGCATTTAAGAAGCGGCCGGCTTCGCGCCGAGTTAACCCTCCTGCCGGGCGGTGAGGACAGACCTTCAATTCCGGCGGCGGCGGCGGGCCAGCAACAACCAGACTCCAACAGCCATCCCCACCAACGAGAAGCACTATGGTTCAAGAACGATGATTCCGATCTGGTCGATGATGTGTGCAGTCGGCGCGATTGCCGGAAACTTCAAGTCAGGATCTATTTCTTAAGCCGGAAGAATTGCGTTTTGCCGATGAGCGTGATCGTGGCCTTCCTGTTGTTCGCAGGCACCAGCACCCAGCGCCCTGAATCGAGGTCCAGTGTAGATTCGAGAACATAACAGCGTATGGAGGCCGCTTCATCGTGGTCTGAAATCCTCTCCAATCCCATCCACAAAAAACTCGACGCGACCGCAGCGCGGTCAAACGTAAACGTCAAAGCTCTCGCGATTGACGAACAACTCGCCTAGGTCGCCGAGGAGCCTCCATCGCGCCCCCTCGTAAAACTTCCTCGTCCGAGCGTAATCGAGAGTCGCTGGGCATCTGGGGCAGCGGAGTGGGTCTGCCAGTAGGGAAGTTGCGCCGCTAGGCGCAGTGGTCAAACCAGCGCATTTCCAACATGAGTCGAACTGGTCATCGTGCTGCTCTCCGCGTTTAGTGCATGTCCACATAGAATTAGGGCGTGCTGCAGTCGAGGATTTCCAGCTCGGGATATTTGCGGCTCTCGATTTTCAAGGCTGGCATGGTAGCGGAATGGAAACGAGTCCTGTCAGGGATGGCAGTGCCCTTTCTGGTGAAGCATGGCTTCTTGCGTCCCTGACGGGACTCGACACCGTCTCTCGACGATTCCCACCGATGAATCGATGGGCTATTCTCGCTCGTCCCTGGCGGGACTTTGGGCTGACTTTGCAACCCTCCCAACACGACACATCAGGGCAACTTGATCCATTCCCGCAACGTATCGAAATCCTTGCGGAAAGCCGCACGCAGCGCTTCTTTGCCAATGCCTTCGCCGTATTCCACGTGGAGAGAAATCGGCCCTCTGAATGTTGATTCTTTCAGCCAGGTCATGTGTTTCTTATCGACCCGGCCGGTGCCAAGCGGGACATCTTTCACTTTGTTTTGGTCCCACACAAAATCCTTCACGCAGACGGCGTTGATATGGGATTTAACCAAATGAAATTGAGTCGGCCAGGAGAGGCCCCCTTCCACTTGAGAGTGGTGAATGTCGTACGCGAGGCCGATGTCCTTCGGCGGATAGTCCTTGATCAGGTCGAATATGTCCCATAGCGGCGCGCCGACCAAATCCGCGCCTGAATGATTCTGATAAAGGCCGCTGATGCCGACTTCACGATTGAGTGCCACCAGATCGCTCAGGACGGGTCGCAGCGCCTCGATTTGAGGCCGGATTGCCTTTTTCAAATCATATCGCCACCACAGCATCCGATACCGCTGGATGCCAAGCCTGGCCGCCGTGCGGAGCACTTTCTCGGTGTGTGCCTGCGCGGCGCTGTTGATCCCCGAAGTCAGTATCGTGATCTCCAACCCGCGCTTCTTGAGCGCCTCGGCGAACTTCGGCAAATCCTCCTCGACGCGTTCAGGCAACACATGTCCACCGGGGCGCACGGTTGCCTCAATGCCGTCGAACCCCAGCTCCGCCATCAAGTCCGCAAGATCGTCGTAGCTCAGGAACTGCAGCGGTTTCTCGAATGCGCAAAATTTCCACGGGCCGATTTTACCCGTTGCTCCTGCGAAAAACGCGCTGGGTATTACAGCCGCGGCCAGGGTCGCCGTCGCGCTCTGCTTGAGGAATCGGCGGCGGTTCAGGGTCGAATGGTTTTTCATAAGAGGTCGTGCAGTGGCGCGGCATCAGTATGTAACCCGGATGCTCTCGAAAGGAAACCATTCCTTGCATGGTTTCGAGGGTCTTTCCCTTCGACAATTGGGGCGCCCATGGCAGCCAGCGTTGACTGATGGTTCATCATGGGCATATATGCCTCAACAGCACTTCAAACTCGATTTGTTGGATCTGTTGCAGAAGCAGACGTTGAGGCTCGTTCGCCGGGTTCGAAGCGATTTCTTCACAAGCATCAATGAACTTCATTGGATTCCATTTCCTACCTTCCACCAGCGAGGTGAGCGCCGGGTTCGATTCCTTTGCCAGAATCTCTGCGGCGTGACTGGCGATGAGTGAAAATGTCTCGTGACGACCGACACGGTGAAACCAGTACTTCGCGTTCGAGTAATCCGGCTCGCGGCGGTGCATGATTCCGTGGATGAATGCGGCATCGGTGGAATGCTCGTCCTGAACGAGCACATGGGCTTCGTCGAGATGATCGTGCCACAGGAACGTGGCCGCTCGGACGAGTGGTTGCGCTGGTTGCGAAATTCTCTGACTTTTGAAAACCGCTTCGAGCCGGGACGTTAATTCACCGACGGATAGAACTCCCGGACGCACTCTCGGCCCAAGATCGGGAAGAGTGTCGGTTTGGATGGCCTGGTGAATGGCAGAGAATGCGGGAGGATTTGGGTTGGAGTGGACGTTCACGCCGAAACTTTTCCAAATTGATTCCCATTGGTCAATGCGTGGGCGCGAAACAAGACAATCACCAATAGACACGAACGAGGCCGACTGTCTTCCGCAGGCTGCAAATGCGTCGAGAACTGCGACGAACGAAACCTCCACAAAACGACCATGGCGATTCGTGTCCATAAGTGTCCATTCTTGGTTAACAGAACTTTAGGGTTTACCAGATCACAGCTTTCCGTGGACGACAGCAGGTGCGGCTGTTAGCGTTGCTTTCGAACCCAATTCAAAGGCGCAAAAACTATGAGTCCATTCACTGCCGAGATCATCGGCACCATGCTGCTCGTCGTGTTCGGAGATGGAGTGGTAGCCAATGTCCTGCTGAACAAATCCAAAGGCCAGAACGGCGGCTGGATCGTCATTACGACCGGCTGGGCGCTGGCAGTCACGATTGCCGTGTACGCGGTCAGGTCGATCAGCGGCGCGCATCTCAACCCGGCGGTAACGATCGCGCTGGCGGTCATCGGACAATTTCCCAGGGCCAGCGTGCCATCGTACATCATCGCGCAGATGATCGGCGGAATTTTTGGCGGAGTTCTTGTATGGCTCGCTTATCTGCCGCACTGGGGAATCACCGCGGACAAAGGCGCGAAGCTCGGTGTCTTCTGCACTGGCCCGGCAGTGCGCAGCCCGCTGGCGAATCTTCTCACCGAAATCATCGGCACAGCCCTGCTGGTGCTGGGGTTGCTTGCCATTCTGACGCCAAAGAATCTCGTGCCGAATTCAGGATTTGAGACGGGCTTCGCGCCGGTGCTCGTGGGCGTAATCGTTTGGGCCATCGGACTGTCGCTCGGCGGACCGACGGGATATGCGATCAATCCAGCCAGGGATCTCGGTCCACGGATTGCGCATTATGTCCTGCCCATCGCAGGCAAAGGCGACTCCGACTGGGGCTATGCCTGGGTGCCGGTGGTGGGACCGATCCTCGGAGGCGTGGCGGGGGCCTTGTTCTACAAAGCATTCTGGGTGGGTTGAGTCTTCGGAGCAAGAGCTTCAATTCGCTTCATGAACTTCACGAAATATGAAATACATCCTCGCACTTGATCAAGGAACGACCAGTTCGCGCGCCATTGTTTTCGACCATGCCGGCTCCGTTGTCTCAATGGCGCAGCAGGAGTTCAGGCAGATCTTCCCGCAGCCAGGCTGGGTCGAGCACGACGCGCAGGAAATCTGGGCCACACAGTCAAGCGTCGCCGCCGAAGCCATCAGCAAGGCGCGTCTCGCCGCGACTGATGTGGCCGCAATCGGCATCACCAACCAGCGGGAAACCACCGTGGTTTGGGATCGCCAGACTGGGAAGCCCATTTGTAACGCCATCGTCTGGCAGGATCGGCGCACGGCCAAGGCTTGCGATCGTCTCCGGGCACGCGGGCTGGCTAAATCGATCCGCAAGAAGACAGGCCTCGTTGTGGACGCCTATTTCTCCGGTACCAAGTTGCAGTGGATTCTGAACAACGTTCCCGGTGCGAAGGCGAAAGCGCGCGCGGGTCAGCTCGCCTTCGGTACGATTGACTCATGGCTGGTTTGGAATCTCACGAGCGGTCGCCAGCACATCACCGATCCAAGCAACGCTTCGCGCACAATGCTGTTCAACATTCACACGGGCGACTGGGACGATGAATTGCTGAAGCTCTTCGGCGTGCCACGCTCGATCCTCCCGGAGGTGCGTTCGTCAAGCGAAGTCTATGGCGAGAGCCATCTACTCGGTGCGCCGGTCCCAATAGCAGGTATTGCAGGTGACCAGCAGGCGGCGCTTTTCGGGCAGGTCTGCACCCGGCCCGGCATGGTGAAGAACACTTACGGCACCGGTTGCTTCATGCTGATGAACACGGGTGCAAAGCCCATCGCATCGCGGAACAATCTGCTGACCACCGTCGCCTGGCGCATTGGAGGACGAACGGAATACGCTCTCGAAGGCAGCATCTTCATCGCGGGTGCAGTGGTGCAATGGCTGCGTGATGGGCTTGGAATCCTGACTTCCTCGTCCGAGGTGGAAGCTCTCGCCGCGCAGGCACCCGACAACGGAGGGGTGTATCTCGTGCCGGCGTTCGCCGGGCTGGGTGCGCCGCATTGGGATCAGTACGCGCGGGGTTTGCTTATTGGGCTCACACGCGGCTCCGGCCGGGCGCAGATCGCTCGTGCCGCGCTGGAGGGCATCGCTTATCAAGTCGCCGATGTGCTTCATGCGATGGAGAGCGACGCGAAGATTCGCCTCAAGGAATTGCGGGTGGACGGCGGCGCTTGCTCGAACAACCTGCTGATGCAATTCCAAGCCGACCTGCTCGGCGTGCCCGTGGTGCGCCCCAAAGTTTCAGAAACAACCGCCTTGGGCGCGGCCTATCTGGCGGGATTGGCCGTCGGTTACTGGAAGGACACGAAGGAAATTGCCACGCAGTGGCAGTCCGATCGCCGCTTCGTGGCTTCGATGAAGTCCTCCACGCGCAAGAAGCTCATTGCGGGTTGGGACAAAGCGCTGGCCCGCGCCAGGAATTGGTCTGAGGTGTGAGCCTGAGCTTCGAGGAAAGCGCCAGTCTTCAAACTATGAATCCGGGATATTGTTGAGCGGGGAGGACATCCCGGAAGAGTTCACTCCGGAATTGAACCCTTCCCGAGCGAGTCGTCACTCAGCCAGATCCACAACGAGGTTGTCCATGATGTAATCCTTGCGCTCAGGAGTATTCTTCCCCATGTAAAACGTGAAAATGTTGGAAGCATCATGCTTGGCGGCGTACTCCACCTGGTTCAATTTCATTTCCTTCCCGATAAACTGTTTGAACTCGCCCGGAGAAATCTCCCCCAAACCTTTGAAGCGCGTGATCTCGGCGCTCTTGCCTAACTTGGCCGCTGCGGTGTCGCGCTCGGATTCACTGTAGCAATAGATGGTCTCGTGCTTGTTACGCACCCGGAAGAGAGGCGTTTCCAACACGTAAAGATGTCCCTCGTGAACCACTTGCTCGAAAAACTTGAAGAAGTAAGTGATCATCAAGTTCCGGATGTGCATGCCGTCCACGTCAGCGTCTGTGGCCAGAATGACCTTGTCGTAGCGCAAGTTCTCGATGGTGTCCTCGATGTCGAGCGCGCGCATCAAGTTGTACATCTCATCGTTTTTATAGACGATGTCGCGCTTAAGGTCCCAGACATTGAGCGGTTTGCCCTTCAGGGTAAATACGGCCTGTGTGTTCACGTCGCGGCAACTTGTGATCGAACCCGAGGCAGACTGACCTTCGCAAATGAACACCATCGAACCGCGGCCTTTCTCCTTCGCCTTGTCGAAGTGAACCTTGCAGTCCTTGAGCTGGGGGATGCGCAATGTCACCGCTTTGGCACGTTCCCGCGCGAGCTTCTTCACCTCCTGTAATTCCTTTCGGAGCTGCTTCGTATCCTCGACCTTGGTGAGGATCATTTCGGCAACGCCCTTGTTCCGGTTGAAAAAATGCAGCAACTCCTCACGCACGTTGTTCACGAGTTCTGTGCGGATTTCCGTGTTGCCAAGCTTGTTCTTGGTCTGCGACTCGAAGACTGGATCTTTAAGGCGGATGGCCACCGCACCGACCATGCACTCGCGCACGTCGTCGCCATCGTAGCCCTTTTTGGCATACTCGTTGACCGCCTTGAGCAAACCCTCGCGGAAGGCACTGAGATGCGTGCCGCCGTCAGCGGTGTACTGGCCGTTCACGAACGAGTAAAAGGACTCACCGTAGCGGCTGTTGGTATGCGTGAAGCAGAATTCCAGAGTCTTGCTCGAGTAATGGAGCGGCGGATAAATGGGCTCGGCGTTGTCGTTTGCGAGATCTTCCATGACAAGATCATGCAGGCCATGTCGCGAGACAAATTCCTTTCCGTTGTAAATCAGCCTCAAGCCCGTGTTGAGGTAACTGTAATGACGCAAACGGCGCTCGACGAATTCCGGCCTGAACTCGCTCTCCTTGAAAATGGTTGGGTCTGGCTCGAAGGCGATGAACGTGCCGTTCGGTTCCTTGGTCTTGCCCTTGGATTCCTTCTTGAGCCTGCCCTGCTTGAAAACCGCCTCAACGAAATCGCCGTCCCGATGGCTGCGGACGACGAACTCCTTCGCGAGTGCATTGACCGCCTTGGTGCCGACGCCATTGAGGCCGACGCTAAACTGGAAGACATCGTCGTTGTATTTCGCGCCGGTGTTGATTTGCGAAACGCACTCGATCACCTTGCCAAGCGGAATTCCTCGTCCGTAATCGCGCACGCAAACATTGTTGCCCTCGATGGAGATTTCCACCTGCTTTCCGAAGCCCATGATGTACTCGTCGATCGCGTTGTCGATGACCTCCTTGAGCAGGATGTAACAGCCATCGTCATGATGGGCGCCGTTGCCGATGCGCCCAATATACATGCCTGTGCGCAGCCGGATGTGTTCGATGCTTGAAAGCGTCTTGACCTTGCTCTCGTCGTAAATGTGTTTCTTGTTGTCAGCCATAATCAGTCAGTAGCAATTGTAAAATCCCCGGGGGAAAACATCTGCGAGCCGGGTTTGGATGCAAGTCGAAATACAGAATTTGAAACTACTCCACTTTGACTTGAAACTCACTCTGTCTTCGAATGATACACGTCGGAACCACCGCCAGTTGCATTCCAGGTTAGCGGAATCAGTGCTCCCCCACCCTGCCCCTCCGCCAATCAGGTTACGCTTTTTGAAAGCGAGAAAACGTTGCAGACTTCAACGGGCGCTGTCTCCAACCAGGTTCACGGCTGCGACGGTTGCACTAAAGGTTCGAAGTATCTGCCCTTGCTTTCGTTCATCAGCGGGCACGTCGCGACAAAGGGAACGTCAAAATGAGTTTCAATCCAAACGGTTTGCAGTTAACAAACTAGAACTTAGATCCAACCCCAACACACATGAAAATTTCCACATTCCTAATCCTCGCCTCGCTGACCACCGGCTTGACGACTCTCGCTGCATCCGCCCAGGGTGCTTCGCTGGGGCAGTTCGACGACCATGGCGACATCGGCTCACCGAAGCTGACCGGGTCAGCCACTTACAACGCGGTCTCGCAGGAGTATTCCATCACCGCCGGGGGGGTCAACATGTGGGCGAATCGCGATGAGTTTCATTTCCTCTGGAAGCGGATGCGGGGCGATTTCATCCTGCAGGCCCGGGTCGAATTCATCAGCAAAGGTGTCGATCCTCATCGAAAACTCGGCTGGATCGTTCGCAGCAATCTCGACACGGATTCGCCCTACGCGGACGCCACAACTCACGGTGACGGCCTTACCTCGCTGCAATTCCGGCGGACGAAGAGCGCGATCACGGAACAGGTGCGTTCGACTGTTACCACGCCGGATTTCATCCAGCTTGAACGGCGGGCAGGCGAATACATTTTCTCAGCAGCTCGCTTCGGTGAGACGCTCGTGACTTGCCAGACCAATCTCGCGCTTGGTGATGAAGTGTTTGCCGGATTGTTCCTGTGTTCGCACAACTCGAACGTGGTGGAGAAGGCCGTCTTTCGCGACGTGCGCATCGTCCGCCCGGCGGCAACGAACTTCGTGCCCTATCGCGACTATATTGGCAGCCATCTGGAAATCCTGGAAGTGGCGACCGGACGCCGCGAATTGATTCACAGTTCCTCGCAACCCTTCGAAGCGCCGAACTGGACGACCGACGGACGCGCGCTGATCTACAACAGCAGCGGACGCGACGCGGCTTACCGCGGCCGCCTTTATCGCTTCGATCTCGCGACCCGGCAGGCGACGCTCATCAACACGGACTTCGCCACACGCAACAACAACGACCATGTCCTGTCCTTCGACGGCAGGATGCTGGCCATCAGCCATCACAGCACCAATCTCGGCGGACGCTCGGCGGTGTTCACGGTTCCGGTCACGGGCGGGACGCCCAAGCTCATCACGCCTTTGACGCCTTCCTATCTGCACGGCTGGTCGCCGGACGCGAATTGGCTGGTTTATACCGGCGGCAGAAACGACGAGTACGACATCTACAAACGAGCCGCCGATGGCAGCGGTGATGAAATCAAACTAACCGACGTCAAAGGGCTGGACGACGGCCCCGAGTTCACGCCGGACGGGAAGTTCATTTACTTCAACTCGACCCGCAGTGGCACAATGCAACTCTGGCGCATGAAACCGGATGGCGAGGAGCCCGGGCAAATCACCAAAGATGAGTTTAACAACTGGTTCCCGCACATTTCACCGGACGGCAAATGGATCGCGTTTCTCAGCTTTTCCAAGGACATCCCGCCAACGGACCACCCCTACTACAAACAAGTCGCGTTGCGTCTCCTGCCAATCAATGGCGGAATACCCAAAGTCATCGCTTACATTTACGGCGGTCAGGGCACCATCAATGTTCCGTCGTGGTCGCCCGACAGCACGAAGCTGGCGTTTGTCAGCAATTCCGACATGAAATGATAGCGCACATGCTTTCCAATCACTGTAGTGCCGGTCAAAAGGGAAGGTCGAAACTTCTCAGCACCCAGCCCTCAAAACCCGCGTTATGTACAAACTGCTCGCCTCCTGTCTGCTCATCGCCCTCGGCCAATCCACACTTTTCGCGCAGGACGCTCCGCGAGTCATCCCACTCTGGACAACCGGCGCTCCTGGCTTCGAGTCACGGCGCAATGAGCCGGAGCAGGCGGCGGGCTATTGGGTGAAGAACGTCCACAACGCTAAGGCACCTCCGGGCCGGACACGCCCCGGTTGATCCGGCTGATTCTGAAGCCTGCGAACAGCGCCATCTCAAGAACCGCAGCAGAGGCCCGCACTACAGATAACTCAACCAGACATCCTTGCGCCTGCGTTTCAGATCGGCAAACCAGCGGCAAGCCGGGTAGAGGAGCAATACGGCCAGAATCCAGACTGCGTAAACGAGGCCCAAACCATACCCGTAGCCGATCACGTGCGGAGTTCCCAGAAAGGAACCCATGGGCACCTGGTAGTTGGGCCATGCAAAGGCCACTGCCAACAGGTGGATCAGTGGCGCATGCAGGAGATAGTAAAACATCGGCACACGCCCGAACGTGATGAACGGCTGCGCAAGCCTGCCGAGCGGACGGTCAGCCAACGAGATGAAGACAATTCCCGGACCGATGGTCATCAGCGCATAGAGCAACGATGGAGGGTATTTGGTACAGTCCAGAAATGACAGGAAGGTAAGGAGTGCCGTCTTCTGATGCACCCACGGTTTCATGTCCCCATACATGTTGATCGTACGGAGAATGACGAACAGACCGCACAGTCCGAGGCCAAGCTTGAGCAGCAGCGGCCGGCGCCGATCGCGCTCAAGGCGAAACAATGTTCCAAAGCCATAACCTGCAGCCATGACACCGAGCCACGGAACCAAAGGGTACATGACAATAAATTTTACGTTAGGACCGAACTGAATCGTCCCTTTCGAAAACAATATTTTCCAAAGTCCTGAAAGCGCGCCGAAGGTTTCGGGCTGGATCTGGTCTAACAAGTTATGCAGGGCGACGATGGCCACTCCCATGAACCCGACGAGGTGTGCAGGGACGTAAACGAGCCCCGCGAGCACGATCATTGCGAAGCCAATCGGCCAGAGGATCATCATGAAGTTAAACGTGAAGTCCCAGTTGAAGGCCCAGGAAAACCGGATCACGGTCATGTCGAGCAGGATCAACCACAGGCCTCGCGTCCACAGGAAGCGGGAAAGATCAGGCTTGGATTTCCCACGGGCCGCCCCAAGGAACGCGCCTGTGCCGGCGAGAAAGATGAAATTGGGCGCGCAGTAATGGGTGATCCAGCGGGTCATGAACAGCAGAGGGTTGGTCCGATCCAGGTCCAACGGTTCGAAATCCACGTTGGTGAAGAAATCACGTACATGGTCCAGAGCCATCACAACCATGATGATTCCTCTCAACAGATCCACCGAATCGAGGCGCGGAGCTTTGCTTGCCGGGCGCGGAGCATCAACAGTAGTTTGAACTTCAGCGCTTTCCATGTTGGGCACAGGCGTGTTGCTCAAGGTTCTCAAGGTTTCGCAGCCGGCATGTTGCCCATGAGTTCAAGCACCGCCGCAGTCATGGAGGTGATGCACGCTTTGAGCGTGGGCTCGGGGACGGGGGCAAAGGTCGCGGAATGGTTCGAAGGCACGGGAACGCCGGTGCGCTCGCTCTCGGCGATCTTTTCTGGAGCGGTGCCGCCGACCGACCAAATACAAATCGGTACCCGGTGAGATGCGCGACCGAACTCGGAAAAATCTTCACCTCCCGTGGTCGGCTCCCGCGACTGCACCCGGTCGGTTCCGAACCACGCGGTAAAAGCGCGGCTCAAGCGACGAGTCAGGGCGGAATCGTTGTCCGTCACGTGAACCGACTCAGGTGTGAGTGTGATAATGGGCATTCGGTCCTCGGGCACGCCAGCAGCCTGGGCGAGACCCGCGCAGATGCGTCGAATGGAGGCGAGCAACTGGACCATCACCTTCTCGTCAAAGGCGCGGAGCGTGAGTTCCAACTTCACATCGTCCGAGATGATGTTGCGTTTCAGCCCACCGTGAATGGTGCCGACCGTGACAACAGCGGGAGTGCCAGGCTTGAGTTCGCGGCTCACAATGGTTTGAAGCGCGAGGACTATTTGCGAAGCGAGCACGATGGGATCCTTGGTCGTATTCGGGCGGGAGCCGTGACCGCCGACGCCGCGCACCAGAATATCAACCGAATTGACGCTGGCATAGAACGCGCCTTCGCCGTAGCCGATGGAACCGGCCGGAATCCCGGAAAAGGTATGCAACGCCACGGCAAAGTCCGGCTTGGGAAATCGCTTGTAAAGACCGTCTGCCAGCATGGAACGGGCGCCAGCGACAATTTCCTCGGCGGGTTGCGCCACGAGCACAAGCGTGCCAGCCCATTTGTCTTTAAACGCTACGAGGAGGCGCGCGGTGCCGATGAGGCCGGTGACATGCGTGTCATGCGCGCAACCATGCATGGCGGGCTGATCTTTGCCGGAAAGATCCTTCACGATGTCGGTGCTTGCGTAGGGCACGCCCGAACTTTCCTTGATCGGCAACCCGTCCATGTCCGCACGGACGAGCACGGTGGGCCCGGGGCCATTGGTGAGCACGCCGACCACGCCGGTGTTGCCGACCTTCTCCGTTACTGTGAAACCAAGCCTGCGCAATTCGCCGGCCACGAGCGCAGCAGTCTTCACCTCCATGAACGAAAGTTCGGGATGCGCGTGCAGGTTGGTGTAGATGCTGTAGAGCGAAGGATACTCGGCCTCGATGCGGTTCGTCACAATGCCGCGCAGTTGTTCAGGCGAGGCGGCTTCACCCTGGACGAGTTGGATCGCACAGCCAAGGAGGACAACTACCAATGGAGTCGAGGTGATGATGGATTTCATGTTCTGGAGGCGGACTATCAAGCACTCGTTCGGAATAATCAACTGTCGCAGCGGTTGATCATTCGTGGAAAAAAGGCGCTGGAACGGATATCTATGTTTGAGTTTTTTCGACTCGTAGTTTCAAAACCTCAAACTGCCGCACTCGATCAAACTTCAAGATTTTCAAGAAATCACTGACTTTCCGGAAGCATGACGGCGGCGGGCCTGATGTGTTCTGTTGAACGCTTCCGGGAAACGACCGTTGATCGCCAGGTTCCGATGGGAAGATGCACTTTGGCCAGATTGGCGCATGAAAAACCTTGTCGCGACGGATTAGAGGAGGATGCTCGGACCGAAATGCACATGACGCACCTACCCCGGCTCACCTTCATCCTCGCCGCGACACTACTGATCGCGCCGCCTTTGCGCGCAGCGGAGGAAGGTCCGTCCTTCCCCGTGTTCATCCGCGTCGATGCGGCGAAGCCAAAGGGCGAATTGAAACCGGTCTGGCGTTTCTTCGGCGCGGACGAGCCGAACTACGCCTACATGAAGGACGGCAAAAAGCTGCTGACCGAATTGGGCCAGCTTGGCTCGCACACCGCCTATTTCCGCGCGCACAGTTTGCTGGTCTCCGGAGATGGCACCCCAGCGTTGAAGTGGGGTTCCACAGGCGCGTATGGCGAGGACGCAGAGGGCAATCCAATCTACAACTGGACGATTGTGGATCGCATCTTCGACACCTACCTCGAGCGCGGCTTGAAGCCCTACGCGCAAATCGGGTTCATGCCCCGGGAACTTTCCGTGAAGCCGGAACCGTATCAGCATCACTGGACGCCCAAGGCCAAGTACGATGAGATCTATACCGGCTGGGCCTATCCGCCGAAGGATTACGCGAAATGGGGCGAGCTTGTCTTCCAATGGGCAAAACATTGCGTCGAAAGATACGGACGAGCCGAAGTTGAGAAATGGTATTGGGAAGTCTGGAACGAACCGAACATCGGCTACTGGCGGGGGACTCAGGAGGAATTCTTCAAACTTCACGATTACGCCATTGATGCCGTGCGACGAGCGCTGCCGACCGCGAAAGTCGGCGGGCCAGACGTGGCCGGCGGTCCCGGCGGCAAGTTCCTGCCCAACTTTCTTGAGCATTGCCTTCGCGGCACCAACTACGCGACCGGCAAGATCGGGACACCGGTTGACTTCGTTTCATTCCACGCCAAGGGCAGCCCGAAGTTTGTCGATGGCCACGTCGAGATGGGCATCGCCAATCAATTGCGGAACATCAGCGACGGCTTCGCGGTCGTTGCGAGCTTCCCCGAACTGAAGCGCACGCCGATCGTCATCGGCGAGTCTGATCCCGACGGATGCGCCGCGTGCCAGGGGCCACAGCTCGGCTATCGTAACGGCACGATGTATTCCAGCTACACTGCGGCCAGCTTCGCACGCAAACACGAACTGGCCGCGCAACACGGCGTGAACCTCGAAGGCGCATTGACTTGGGCCTTCGAGTTTGAGGACCAGCCGTTCTTCGCGGGCTTCCGCGTGCTCGCAAGCAATGGCCTGGATCTGCCGGTGCTCAATGTCTTTCGCATGTTCGGCAAGATGAGCGGTCAGCAGCTTGCAGTGGAAAGCTCTGGAGGCACAACACTCGACGCGATGATGAAAAGCGGCGTGCGCGCCCAGCCGGACGTCTCGGCTCTTGCGTCACTCGACCAAAACAAACTTTGCGTCCTTGTGTGGCATTATCACGACGATGATGTTCCCGGCCCTGCCGCGGCTGTGGAGCTGTCGCTCGCCGGACTAGCGCAGCGCGACGGCACGGCCAAGTTGCGCCACTACCGCATCGACGCCGACCACAGCAACTCGTTCGAGGCATGGAAACGAATCGGTGCGCCAGCGCAGCCGACGCCGGAGCAATACTTGGAACTGGAGAAAGCCGGCCAACTCGCCACGCTCAGCGGGCCGGAGTCCGTGTCCATGAAGGACGGTGGAGCCACCCTGCGCATGGTTTTGCCGCGCCAGGGCGTCTCCCTGCTCGTGCTGGAGTGGTAGTGGAATCCAGGAAGACGGTGGTTGAATGCAAATCAATCATTTTTTCACCAAAGGATTGCGTACTTTGAGTTGTGGAAAGCCGGAGAAATCACGGTCCGCCGACCATAGTTCCTTCACCCCGTGATGCAGGCAGATTGCGGCAATGCGTGCGTCATGGATGCGCGGGCCTTTCAGTCGCGCCGCCGTGGCCAGGTCGCGCAGCTTCTCAAAGTAGCCGGGGCTTTCCGCGAGCAGATGCAATTGCTCTGACGAGATCAACGCGTCGAGGAAGCCCAAGGCTTCGGCCAATGTGGATGCCGGCTTGTAGATGCGCGGATGCGTCGTCATGGCGATGAATTCATGCAGGCAAGGCCAAGGAATCGCCCATGGGGCGGTTTGATGGCGCAGCGCTTCGATCGCCTTGCTGGCTTCGGCGTGGAATGGACTGTCTTCGCGATGCGAATAGATGAGCAGGTTGGAATCAACCGCGATCACGAGCCATGTCCCCGGTAAATTTCATCACGGATTTTGTCCCATGAGGCGTTCTTGAACTCATCGGTCAATCCTTTGCCGCGCACCGTGACCAGCTTTGGGAGTTTCCTGAGTTTCGCCTGCCTTCCCTGCAACACCAGCCGCAGACCCTGTTCGGTCAAGGAACGAAAAGTCGTCTTCTCCCTTCGGGCAACACGTTGGGCACGCTCAAAGAGGTCGTCGGCGATTTCAATGGTCGTTTTCATGATATGGCAACCCATATTCAAACACATTCCCACCCATATCAAGAGGCGATTTCGAGACAAATGGAGGCCAGTCCTAAAGGGATTCCCGGACTGCACGGGAGCGTGGCCTCGGAAAAGGACTTGGGTGTTTCACACGCTCGCCGCGCATTGAAATGATGACGAGGGCACGAAGTCCTTCATGCAACGCAGCGACGGATGCGAATTGACGGAGCTTCAGTTCAATCCTTCACCGATCCATGGCAGATCGCGCACGCCTGAATCAGTGCGTGTCGATCGAGTTGATCGGCGGTAAGCGCCAGTGGCGACGACTCAAAATGGCATCGGGCGCAATCGAAGTTTCGTTCCAGCACGACGGCGTGTGCCTTCTCGAAATGCAGATAGCCGGGACGTGGTTCCGCCACCAGTTGCCGCAGCACCTCGCGCCAGGCGCGGAGCGACTCGGGAGCCCTGACGATCGTGGCGGGAGGTTTCTCGGGTGGGGCCGGCGGGACGCCAGCGCTCCTGGTGACACTTGCGGACTGGGACGTGAACAAACGGCCGCCCAGCTTCTGTTGCGTGACAACCTCACGCGCGGCGATGCGGCCCATCAAGAGGCCCGGGCCCAGCATCGTGCCTTCCAGCGCGGCCCTGCCGTTGATGCCGCCGACGCCGGCCAGTTCGCCCACGGCGTAAAGATTGGGAATGGGTTGACCACGCCGATCGAGGACGCGGCACGAAAGATCCACCGCCACGCCGCCCATGCTCTTTCGGGAGAGCGGAAAATACTGCACGGCGTAGAACGGCGGAGTGGTGATGGCTTTAGGCCGGTTCGTGGCATTTCGATCAAATCGTTTCCACTCGATGTCCTCGCCCGCGTCGATCATTTCATTCCAACGATCAACGGACTTCACCAGAGCATCCGAGGGCAGGCCAGCGGCACGAGCGAGATCAGCGATGTTGTCGGTTCGCTTGACCCACGCGTTCATTCGCAGGTTGGCAAAGATTTCGCGCTGGACGTTGTTGGTGTCGTCCCAGCCGGAACCGGAGACAAAGAAGTTGGTGCGACCCCGGGCATCGAAGATGGACCAATACGTCGCATGGGGCTGCCGCAGAACCGCCGGGACCGAGCCGCCGAAATCCGGGACGCCTCCGGCAATCTCCCGCACGAACCGGCGGCCTTGTTGATTCACCCAGATGGACTCGGCATTGAAGCTGTTGAGGCCGCGTTTACCGGAAAGATCGCGCGGGTCCACCAAGCCGGTGGAATAGAAAAGTTGGTGGTCAAGGTTGGTCAACGCCGCGCCGCCGGTCGTAGCGACTTCGAAACCGCTGCCCTGTGAGTTGATCCCGGAACCCAGCAGCACTTTCGCCCCGCCCTCGAGACCAGGCAGGACCGTCGGCCAATGCTGACGCACCATTTCCAGATTGCTCTCGAATCCGCCGGTGGCGAGGACGACTGCGGTCGCGCGGAACTCATTCGACGTCCCGGAGCGGAGGCTCACGCCGCGCACGCCCCGGACCTGGCCGCCTTCGATGAGCAGCGACGTGACCTTGGTGTTCCAGACGAAGTGAATGTTCGTCCAACGCAGGCATTCCTGGTAAATGGGACTGACCAGCCCGACTCCACGCGCCTTTGCCACGTGTTGACGCTGGACACTGTTACCTGGCATGAGCGGGAAAAGCCCGGACCAGCCAACGCCCAGCGCGTCGAGCCAGTCAAAGACCTCGCGCTTGGAATCCCGCGCATAGAGATGAACCCAGTCCGGGTTGGCGTCCTGGCCATGAGTGATAAAATCGCGAACGGCCAGCTCCGGGGAGTCGGCGATGTGGCTCGCGCGTTGCACCGGCGTGTCCACCAGGCAGACCAATCCGCTCGACATCACGGCATGGCCCCCGAACACCGACCACATGTCGATGACCGTGACATTCGCCCCGGCGCGTCCCGCATCCAGCGCGGCCGCCAGACCAGAGATCCCGGTACCGACGATGACGACGTCCGCCTTCGGTGGTGGCGCGATGGAAGCCGGGGCTTGCGCGCCCAGCACCCTTTGCCCCATTCCAGACAGGACAAAGCTCAACAACAGCAAGGTCGTTCTCATGCTATTCATGAACGAACTTCAACGTTTTCCCTTCCACCCTGGCCCACGCACCACACGGCCCGGTTTTTCGCCGGTGTGTTCGCCGTTCTTCAATACCTGCGTGCCATTGACGAACACATGCACCATGCCGGTCGCGTATTGGTGCGGCTTGTCGAACGTCGCGTGGTCTTGAATCTTCGCCGCATCGAACACCACTACGTCGGCGTAGTGGCCGGGCTTGAGTGCGCCGCGACGGTCGAGTTTTAGATTCTCCGCGGGCAGGGTGGTCAGGCGGCGCACCGCCTCCTCAAGCGGGATGATTTTTTCGTCACGCACGTAGCGGCCCAGCAGCCGTGCGAAGTTGCCGTAGGCGCGCGGGTGCGGATTCGATTTGAGGAATACGCCGCGCGGCGAGTACGAGCCTTCGTCCGAACCAAAGCTGACCCACGGCAAACCAGCTTCCTTCCGCACATTGTCCTCCGACATCATGAAGTAAACCGCGCCGACGCGACTGCCGTCCTCGATCACCAGGTCCATCGCGGTTTCCTCCGGCGATGTGCCTCGCAGCTTGGCGACGTAGGCAAGCGTCTTTCCGGTGAGCGGTTTGAGCTTCGGATTCTTGAAGGCGACCAGCAGAATTTTGTCGGGTGAACCGGCCTCCAGGTAACCGTTCTCCCACTTGTCGGTCGGCGTGGCCATCTCCCGCTTCACGCGTTCTCGTATGGAAGGGTCTTTCAAACGCTTCGCCCATTCCAGGTAGCCGCCTTCCTGAACCCACGGCGGCATCGCGGCATCGAGGCCCGTCGCGCCGGCAACGTAACAGTACATATCGGCGGTGATGCGCAGTCCGCCGGCACGCGCCGCTTCGATCTTCTGAATGGCCGCGTCGAGCTTGGACCAGTTCAATTGGCCGGCGGCTTTAAGGTGATAAATCTCGGCGGGAATCTTTGCCTCTCGTGAAATGGTAAGGAGCTCATCCAGGGCCTGGAGGAACTGATTCCCCTCACTGCGTAAATGCGAGATGTAAACGCCGCCGTAAGACGACGCCTCCCGACAGAGCGCGATCAACTCGTCCGTCTTCGCGTAAAACGCCGGCGCGTAGATGAGCGACGAACCGACGCCGAGCGCGCCTTCCTCCATCGCCTGCCGGACCAGCAGTTTCATCCGTTCCAGCTCGGCGGCGGTCGGCGGACGATCCGCATACCCGATCTCATGAACGCGCACAGTCGTCGCCCCAACGAACGATGCGACGTTTGCTGACACGCCGCGTTTCTCCAGATGCTCCAGGTATTCGCCGAGCGTGGTCCACTTGACTGGGTATTTGATGTCACCTTGCATCGCGATCATTTCCTTCTTCATCTTCGCGTTGAGCGGCCCCATCGATTGGCCTTCCCCCATCACTTCGAGGGTCACGCCCTGTCGGATGTCGCCCTGCGACCTTCCGTCCTCGATCATCGATTCGTTCGCCCAACTGAGCATGTTGATGAACCCGGGCGCAACGGCCAGGCCACTCACGTCAATTTCGTTCCGCGCGGTCCGGCCCTTCAGATCGCCCACCGCCGCGATGGCATCTTTTTTGATGGCCACATCGCCAACCACGGGCGGGGTGCCGCTGCCGTCGTAAATCAGCCCGTGGCGAAGGATGACGTCATAGTCCGCCGCGCGGGCGGGCGTCAGTGCGAATACGGTGACGCATAAGGAAGCAAGAACGGCTCTAAATTGGTTTTTCATACGGTTTTATGGAGCATCATTGAAAACCAGAGATTGCTTCGCACCAAGGAGATTTGCGAGAGCACCGAAGAGATGATTATGAGTTCGATCCGGCGGAACGGCGGTGTTTGTAGGACACGGAGTGAAAGCGACCGATGATCAAGTGTAGGACGCTCATCACCTTGCATCTGAAACAGGAGAATCAGGCAACTCCAAGGCCGGGTTTCTCGAAAAAGTCCTTTCGGCAGGAGACGGATGCTCGCGTGGGCCGTGGGCATGACCGGGAAATCCTCGGGACGCGCCACATGAGTTACGCCGAAAGTGTACCACAGGACGACATCCTGGTTCAGAAGACTTTCGTTATCTCGCGTCCAGGTTGGGAGATTTTGAATGGGGTGGGTTCCGACGGGATATTTGCCGCCGGCGTAGAGTTCACTCTCGCGGTAGCGGGTGGCGGCAAAATCATGGTCGATAAAACCGGCGCGTTTTCGAACGGGGGAATTCTTGTGGAGAAACGGCACGGTATTCATGCCCGGCTCAATGGAATAGGCGGCAGGGTGGCCGAGAGAAGAAACCGATCCGGGATTGAACACCACCCACATGCGATGCGAGGCCGGATTCAAATCACGCACGGCCTGGCGTTCGCGGGCAAACACCGTTTGAGACAGCGAGAAGCCGTTGCCGTGGGGATTGCGCCGATCGCGGGCATCGGTGGAGAGGTTGAGCTCCTTGACGCTGTTGCTCGTGCCGTCCACGTCGAAATCCAGGCGCAAGTTGAACCAGTGCTGGTGATGCGGCGCGAGGAGATGGTCCGCCACGAGCACGCCGTGAGCGTGTTCGCCTTTTCCGGTGAACGTGCCGGCCTTGCCCGCGAGAGTGGTGCAGGCGACGCAAGTTTTGGCGTGAGTGCCTTTGAGTTGCACCACGCCGGTAAGATAAACGTGAAACTCGATCGAACCGTCCTGGCGAAAACTCCATTGGATTCGGTAATCGTAATTGCCGACCGTGCTCATCGACCCGATGACCAGTTCGCGGGCGCGCGGGCCGACGGTTCCTGCGTCATCCTCGTGGTGCGCCCAGAGGATGCCCGCGTCACGTTCGTAGAGATCCACGACATTCGTGGCCAGCCGGGTGCCACCCAATTGATTGGGCAAAGGCTCGCTGAACAATGTCGCGTGGGCAACCGTTGTTCGTCCGCGGAACAAAGGCTTGGCATTATAGCCAAATCCGAAGTCGCTCTCATCGAAATAGGCGCGCCACGACCACATGTTGTCTGTGTCCGCGTAAGGCACGAGGAGATCCGAGATGGAGGCACGGTAAAGAATTGAGCGCCGTTTACCCGGCGCTTCTTCCCAGGAAATCTGATGAAGAACCAGGCCATCGCGCGGATGCATGGAGTAACGAAACCGCCAGCGATCCCAGGAAACTTCATGATCCTGGACGGTGAAACTCGGCCCCTCCGGCTGCGTGGTGACGAGCGGCTTCAATCCTTCCCGCCGCCCCCGCACCGCCGGATCGAAGAAGTCCATCGAACTATACTGAGCGCGGTCACAAACTGCGCTTTTGGCACCGTGACACTTGAGTTGTCAAGTAGCTCACAATCAATGGGAAGCGACCATTTTCGCTCGATTTCAAAAAGCGCAATCTATGGCCGCGCAGAGTATACTTGATCTGGGAAACACCTCGCGATCGATCACTTGCAATACTTTGCGGTGGCTCATGTCGAACACCGCTTCCAACCCCTCGATGGGCTCCCAGATCATGTGATTGGTGTTTCGCGTAAAGGCAGAATTGCGAAGCACCATCACTCCTTCCGCGCTTACGGGTGGTGCAATCAAACCGAACGGAATGCCGGATCCATCCACACTCGCTGCGTTCGTAATGCCGCGCCGCCGCAGGGCAGCCAGCCAAAGTTCATTCGTCTGGAGCAAACGGTTGCTCGCATCGAGCAGAGCCAAAGTATAGGGCGGTTCCACATTCGGCATGTGCCGCCATTCGGCGACCCGCCGCTCGTCCAGATTCACGACGGCTTCGTAGGTGCGATGATCGGAAAGTTCGTAGGCCGTCACCAAGGCCTCGCGCGGGAGTCGTGAACCGGGTTGCCACGAGAGGACTTTTTCCTTGGGCGGCTCCCGCAGCGCGACAATGGGAAAGAGCGTGTTGGTCGTGGCCTTGTTCGCCTTGATCAAGACTTCGACCGCGGCGCGCAGTTCGTTTGTCGAGAGTGGATCGAGCGGGTGCGCGGCGATGGCGGCGAAACCGACGGACACACTCAGAATGAACAAGGCAAGCTTGGCGGGGATCAGGGAGAGATTCCCCCTGACTTTGTGCGCGCTCTGCGCCCCGTAACCTGGAAGGCGATTGGCTTCTTCTCCCTCTCCTCCCCACTCAGGGAGGAGAGGGCCGGGGAGCACTGCCATTGAATTAGATTGCAAGTGGTTTACAGTTAGATATTTACATTGTACAAATTGGACTGCGCACCTATTAGCCTTGGGATGCGAACAATTCTGCATGATATTCCTGAGCATCTCATCATCCTTGTCCAAGCACTCCGCGCCAG
>SIBF01000185.1 GCA_009695275.1 Pedosphaera sp.
CGATCTCCGCGCACATAATCCCACCCTTGAAAGGGTGGGCTATTATCGATTCTCCCTCCGGGAGATGGCAGGCTCGCTCTCCCGGATGGGAGAATCGATAATAGCCCAGCAGTTCACTGCTGGGTTCGAATTGGCGATTGCATAAGTCCGGGAGGGACGGCTGAATCCCAAAACGAGAACCGCAGACAATCTGAACTTGCAACTGGCAGCGCTTTGCGTATCCAATGCTGCTTCAATCGCAGGTCTTATTGCCCGCAGATGGGCTGGGCTAATTGGAATAGATGGCGGCTCACGGTCGGTGAACCATTGCATTCCGCATCGACGACTCCCCCTCCGGGATTCAGAGATAAAGCATCTGTAGCTTGTAAAACTGACCATGTCCACGCCAGAGCAAACCAGCGGAAAGACATCTCGAATACTGATCGTCGAGGACGATGCTATCGTTGCCAGGATGATAAGCCGCGCCTTAACCGGCGTTGGACATACGGTCCGGATCTGCGGCAGCGCGGAGGACGCGTTGGTAATCACAGAGCAAGAGAACTACGACTTGATCCTCACCGATCTGATCATGGCTGGAATGGACGGCCTAGATCTCATCCAACAGCTCCGTCCGAAGCACAAAGACGTTCCGATCATTCTTCTGACTGCGAATGGGTCCGCCGACATCACGATCAGAGCAGCCAAGAGCGGTGCCTTCGACTACTTGAGCAAGCCTTTTGAGATGAGAACTTTGCTTCCCATCGTGGATCTCGCTCTGAAGAGCAATCGGCGCGGAGCCTCCGCCGCGATGCCTCTACTGAGGGCGAACACAACCTGTCAAATCGTCGGCAACAGCCGCGCCATGCAGGAGGTTTGCAAAACAATCGGTCGCTTAGCCGACAACGATATCACGGTTCTGATACGAGGTGAAACCGGAGTGGGAAAGGAACTGGTCGCTCGCGCGCTTCACGAATATAGCGGCCGGAAAAACGGCCCTTTCGTAGCGATCAACTGTGTTGCCATTCCGGAAACCTTGTTGGAAAGCGAACTCTTCGGCCACGAGCGCGGGGCGTTCACCGGAGCAACATCCCGGCGCACCGGCAAGTTCGAGCAAGCGCACATGGGGACCTTGTTCCTTGATGAAATCGGGGACATCAACCTTGAAACTCAGGGCAAGCTGTTGCGCGTGCTGCAGGAAAGAAGCATCCAACGGGTCGGAGGACAAGATGGCATCCACGTCAACGTTCGAGTCCTTTCGGCCACCAACCGGAATCTCGAGGAAGCGATCGCGGCCAAGTATTTTCGCGAAGACCTATTCTATCGGCTCAACGGCGTTACCATCAACATCCCACCTCTCCGCGAACGAAAGGAAGATCTCCCCGAATTGATCCAGGTCTTCCTCGAGCGAACCCGCAAAGATCCGATCGAGCGCCAGATGCGCATTGCCTCCGACGCGCTCCAGTTGTTGGAGGAACATCGATGGCCCGGCAACGTTCGCGAGCTCGAGAATCTGATTCACCGGGCGGTAACGATGACGAACGGTTCAACCATCACTCGCGAGAGTATTTACGCCGCTTTTTCCAGCGCGCAGAATTCCAGCTCGTCGGAATCGCCCACAATTCGCGAGTGCGTCAGCCGGTGGCTGAACAAGGCTGAGTTTGAGAACTGTCAGAACGTTTACCACGAACTCATCGAGACAGTCGAACGCGAGCTTTATGCCCTGGCAATCCAGCGGGCGCAGGGCAACTTGTCGAAAGTTTCCGAATGGCTCGGAGTTTCCCGGCCGACAGCTCGGCAGAAACTGATTCGGTTTCGCCTCACTCCGGCGGACAGCGATGCCAGCGCCGACAAACATTGAAAGCCCATGGCGATGCTCTCACGATTGGATACTGTGCGAAATACTCAGGTGCCTCGCGCGCTTTCAGCCTGGCCGCTTCACATGTTCCCTGGCCTCGCCAGGAGTCTAGGCGGCGGAGCGTATGTAGTTCCGGATTCAGCCGGCAGCGCGCCCGCAACGGAGCGATCTCGAAATAGTTCCAGCATCCTGGTCGAGACGAGGTCGGACCGGCTCAAGCCGGGACTACATACCTTATCCAGGTTATGGCCTGGCATGGGGTTTCGCGCTACGCTTTCGAGCCTATTGCTGTTGATCGGCCTATTGTTGCTCACGGCTTCGGAGGCTCTATCGCAGCCCACACCGGAGATTTCGTCCTTCCAAAAGTACTACGCCCTCTCGGATACGGAACTGAGCGCAGGGCAAAACCTGCGACTGAAAGGTTTCGTGCTCTGCTACGATCCGGACTGGAATCAATTGTACGTCCATGACGGCGAGCTCACCGCTTACATCGATCCGAAGCTCTTTCGCACTCAGCCTCAGCGCGGACAACGGGTCGAGATCACCGGACGGGCGACTCTGGTGGGCGGCAACCGGGCGATCACAAATCTCGACCTCACGATCATTGGCCCTGGACCTCAGCCGCCTGCAAAGCGGCTGACCGCGACTCAGCTCGCGAGCGAATACGGCCAATGGATCGAGACCAGCGGACGAGTTCGCGTCGCGGACACCAGCCAGGGACGCTTGGTTCTCTACCTCCAGGAGCAGAACCAGCCTATTCTCGCCACGGTCATGGGAGCTTTGAAGACGAACGATTTTAAATGGATGCTCGATTGCAACGTGCGCCTACGCGCCATTAACGGCAGCAAAATCATCAACGGCCGACTGCAATCAGCGCAACTCACGGTGCCGAGTTTCGACGACATCACGATCATTGACCAACCAGTGGTGAAAGCGTTGATATCGCCAGTGGCCTCGATCGGCAAATTGCTGACTCGCGAACTCGGCTCCTGGACGAACAACCGCGTTCACATCAACGGAGTGGTGTCAGCCTATCGCCCTGGAGAACACGTCATTGTCAGTGATGTCACCGGCTCGATTCGATCCAAAGTAATTCACGTCGGTCCGATTTCGCCCGGCACCCGTTTAGATGTCTGGGGCTTCCTCACTGCCTCATCCACCGAGGCATACCTTGCTGACGCTTATCTTGAAATCGCGCGTCCCTCCCCCCAACCAATAGCCTTGTCCTCCGCGCCTGAATCCACACTCAGAACCACCAACGCACCCGAGGAACTGAAACGCGTGGCCGAGATTCGGGACCTGCCGCGCGACCGTGCCGCCCTCCGCATTCCGGTCCGTCTGCGGGGAGTGATTACTTTTGCCGACACCAGTTGGCGAAATTGCTTCTTCCAGGATGAGAGCGGAGGGATCTATGTCAGGTTGGGCAACCAATCAATAGCGCATGGACACAGAGTCGAACTCACCGGCGAAACGGATCCCGGCGGATACGCGCCGCAGATCATCAACCCGACATTTCAAGAATTGGGAACCACGAACCTGCCTGCGGCAGTCAAACTGGACCTCGACGATCTGGCGCGGGGACATCTGGATGCCCAATGGGTGGAACTGCAGGGCGTGGTTCGACGGGTGATTGGAGATTCAGGGCACGCGCATTTGGTGATCACGACACCTATGGGGAGGTTCAAAGCAGTCATTCCATTGCTCTCGGATCAAGACCTGCCTTCTCATCTCATCGATGCGTTGGTCAGCGTTCAAGGGGCTTGCACTACGGAAACGAACTCCAAAGGCCAGTTGGCGGGCGTCGTCCTCAATGTTCCCACCGTGGCTCACGTGCAAGTTCTCGAATCTTCTCCGGCTGATCCTTTCGAACAGAAAATATCTTCCATCGCGTCCGTCGGCACTTTTCAACCGGAGCGCCTCGCTGGGCGACGGATCAAGGTCGAAGGCGTGGTTACCCTCGTGATACCCTGGCAAGGATTTTATCTTCAAGACGCTTCGGGCGGCATTCGCGTCCATTCCGAGCACGCGAATGAAGTTTCACTGGGCGACCGCGTGGACGTCGTGGGCTTTCCAGTCGCCGGAAATTTTTCCCCTCAGCTCGAGGACGCAGTGCTGCGCAAGACGGGAACAGGCTTGTTGCCCTTACCGATGCGATCCACGGCCGAACAAATCCTCCTTCACGGGACGAATGACTCCGAGATCGTGGAGATAGAAGCTCAGTTGCTCCAAAGCGTGGAAGGCGCAGCCAGCCCTTACCTTGTGCTCCAAGACGGTTCGATCATCTTCAACGCCAGCCTGAACAATCCAGCTCGTGGAAAACAAGCGACTGCCCTGCTCGCCGGAAGCCGCCTCCGCTTGACGGGCGTGTGCGCCGTTCAAGCCGGAGAAAACCGTGAACCGAATGTGTTTCGCCTTTTGCTCCGCCAACCTGGGGACATCAAGATTCTCACGACACCGCCTTGGTGGACGCCTCGGCACACCATGTTCCTCGGCAGCGGCCTGGTTCTGCTGATCGCTCTGGCCTTGGTTTGGGCCGTTGCATTACGGCGGACGGTTCAGCGCCAAACCGCGATCATCCACCAGGATTTGCAAAACGAGGAATCCCTGAAGCCACAGTTTCACGAATTGTTCGAGAATGCGAAGGACCTAATGTTCACGTTCGACCTGGATGGCAAATGCACCTCGCTCAATCAGGCCGCCAAACAGTTCTTCGATCTCAGCCAGGAACAAGCGTTGGAAAAGTGTTTTGTGGATTTTGTTGCCCCGGATTTCCGCGCGCTGATCGAGCAGAACGCCAAGAGCCTGATCGAGGGTGAAAGCGTCGCTAGCTTCGAGGTCACAGCCAGCCAGAGCAAAGGCGCAGAGTCCTTGTGGGAGGTGAGCCTCCGAACAATCCAACGAGGCGGTCGCCCGATCAGCTTCCAAGCCACAGCGCATGATTTGACTGAGAGACGCGAACTTGAAAATGACCTGCGCCAGTCCCAGAAGATGGAATCGATCGGACGACTCGCCGCCGGCGTGGCTCACGATTTTAACAATATTCTCACGATCATTCAGGGGCACTGCGACTTGCTTCGGGCCGACCGTAAAAGCCTGGCGCGGCACATGGAGTCGATAAATGAAATGACTTCCGCCGCGGAACGGGCCGCCAATCTGACCCGGCAACTGCTGATGTTCAGCCGCAAGCAACCACTTCGACCAGCGCAGCTCAATATAAATCAGCTTATTGCACACCTCGCGAAAATGTTGCAGCGGCTGCTGGGCGAACAGATTCACCTCGAATGCTCCTACGGTACCGACCTGCCCACGGTGCTCGCCGACGCGGTGATGCTCGAGCAAGTGGTGATCAATCTTTCGGTCAACGCTCGCTATGCAATGCCTTCAGGCGGGCGGCTGACCATTCGCACTGAGGCCGTGTATATCGATTCCGACCACGTTCGGCGCAATCCGGAATCCCGCGCGGGACAGTTCGTGAGTTTAGCCGTCGAAGACATCGGTCAGGGAATGGATGAGGCCACGATGAAACATCTGTTCGAGCCATTCTTCACAACGAAAGAGGTTGGCAAAGGCACCGGGTTGGGGCTGGCGTCGGTTTACGGGATCCTCAAACAACATCAAGGATGGGTGGAAGTAGCCAGCAAACCGAACCACGGTTCTCGATTTACTTTATTTCTTCCCGGATCAGAAACGGAACTCACTGAGACCGCTGAAAAGCCGACCACTAAAGAACGTCGCGGCGGCACCGAGACGACCCTCCTTGTCGAAGACGAGCCCGATCTTCGGTCACTGGTGAACGCGGTCTTGAAGAACTTGGGGTACCGCGTGCTAACCGCCGGATCGGGACTCGATGCGATACCGGTCTGGGAAAAACACAAATCCGAGATCGACCTATTGCTCACCGATCTGGTTATGCCTGGCGGGATCAGCGGACGCGAACTCGCAGAACGTCTTAGCTCGGAAAAGCCCGCGCTCAGGACACTCTTCACCAGCGGCTACAGCGTGGATATCGATCTACAAGGATTCTTCAAGGAAGGGGTGAACTTCCTTCCAAAACCCTACGGCACGCCCGCTCTCGCAAAGCTCGTGCGCGACTGCCTCGATCGCAAAAAAGAATCCAAGCCATGAGTTCGACGGCCCCTCTCCCATTCGCCCGATCGCTCAGGGGCAAGCTGCTGTTGCCCTTGTTTCTGATTGGCGGAATCGTCGCGGCCATGACGGTCTGGGGCCTTCAGCAAAGATCGACGCGGCAATTACGGAGCAACCTGCAACAGCGCGCCGAGCTGATAGCCCACATGGTGAACTACGCCGCCAGGACCATCACGGACGCGGGCAACCTGCAGCAGCTCGTTGCGGCGCTCGTGGCGGAGCCGGAGGTTCTCGAGATTATCGTGGTCGGCGGCAGTCCCACCCTTGTGCTGGCCAGCACAACATTCAGCCTGCGCGGGAAACCGTTGAGCGCAATGGCTGGAGAGTACGAGGCCGACGATCTACTCCAGGCAATCCAGACCAAAGCGAGCCATCAACACTTCCACGCCGCACGGCACACGCTCGATTTCATCTCGCCCATACTCTTCACCGAGCCGGAAATGAACGGTCAGTTATTAAGCGCCGGTTCGATCAGGGTGCGCCTGGACACGCGTCCCATGGAGGCTTCCATTCAGCAATCGACCCTTCGGTTGTCCGCAGGGGTGTTCGCCGGATTCGCGACCCTCGCGGCGCTCGGCTACGGCCAGCTCAGGCGAATCGTGGTGCGCCCCATCTCCGCAATCGGCAAGGCGCTCGCCCAAGGCCGAGAAGCATCCGACGAAGCCTGGGCTGCCGCAACCACCGATGATGAAATCGGCGTGCTCACGCTCGCCCTTCGCCAATCCTTGACCCAAGCGAGCGTTGCACTCCTAGAGTTGGAGAATCAGAACACCAAGAACAAACAGGCCGAAGCAGCGCTGAGAGAGAGCGAGCTGCGCTGGAAGTTCGCCGTCGAAGGCTCCGGCGATGGACTCTGGGACTGGGACATCGTGGCGAGCACTGTGTTCTTCAGCACGCAATGGAAAGCAATGCTCGGGTTTTCGGAAGACGACATTAGCAACACTCTCGTCGAATGGAGCAAGCGCCTTCATCCCGACGACCTCTCGCAAGTCATGGCCGAGGTTGAGGAGCATTTCAAAGGAACGACATCGTTTTACATCAGCGAACACCGCCTCAGTTGCAAGGATGGCAGTTGGAAATGGCATCTCGCCCGCGGCATGGTGATCAGCCGTGATGCGTTCGGCAAACCGCTGCGCATGATCGGCGTTAGCTCGGACATCACCGAACGTAAACTGGGAGAGGAATCCATCCGGTCGTCCCTTCTGGAGAAGGAAGCTCTGCTGCAGGAAGTGCATCACCGGGTGAAGAACAACCTGCAACTGATCAACAGCCTGCTGCGACTGGAGAGCGGACGGACGGCGGTGTCCGGCACCAAGGAAGTGCTCGCCGACATGCAGGGGCGCATCCGGTCGATGGCGCTGTTGCACGAGTCGCTCTACCAGTCAGGCACGTTCGCGGCGGTGGACCTGGGTGCTTACGTCAGGCAAATCGCGACCCAATCATTCCGCGCGTTCGCGGTCTCGCCTGGCGTCGTTCAGCTCCACCTGGACATCGCCTCCGTCCGCGTTGTGATGGATCAGGCCGTCCCCTGCGGCTTGCTCGCCAACGAACTGATCTCCAACTGCCTCAAACATGGCTTCCCCGAAGGCCGCGGCGGCGAGGTCCGGATCGAGTTGGGACCATTGAACGGCGGCCCACAAATCCGACTGTGCGTGAGCGATACCGGCGTGGGATTGCCGGCGGACTTTGAGGCGAAGCGGAGCGACTCGCTCGGGCTGCAATTGGTGGTCGATCTGGTCGAGCAACTCGAGGGCACGCTGGAGATTGGGCCCGTGCCGGCCGCCGTTTTCACGGTGACTTTCACTCCAGCCGAAGTAAAACCGCGTTCGAAACATGAGTGATTTAAAAATGAATTTCCTTTTTTCTACGCGGCTCGTTCTATCCCGGATATTTCACAGTTTGGATGACCAGGTGAGCAGAATGGCTCGCCGATGAAAAAGCCGAGGATTTTGGTCGTGGAGGATGATAAGATCGTCAGCCGTGACATCCGGTCGCAATTGGCGGAGTTGGGCTACGAAGCCGTGGGCCATACCACGCGTGGAGATCAAGCGGTCCTTCTTGTTGAGGAACTGCGGCCCGACCTGGTCCTGATGGATATTCAACTGGCCGGAGCCATGGACGGCATTGCCACCGCTCACGAGATCCGGTCGCGATTCTCCGTGCCAGTCGTGTTCCTCACCGCCTATGCCGCGGATGAAGTCCTCGCTCGCGCCAAGCTCGCCGAGCCGTTCGGCTACATCATCAAGCCATTTACGGAGCGAGAGCTTCGAACCGTGATCGTGATGGCCTTATACAAGAGCGGGGCGGACACATTACAGCGGCAGCAGGCGGATAGGTTGCAGAAACTCAACATGGAGTTGGGGAATCATAAGTTCGCCATGGACCAGCATTCGATCGTCTCCATTACGGATCTGCGAGGCCTGATTACCTACGTCAACGACAAGTTCTGCACGATCAGCGGTTATCCTCGCGAGGAACTGCTGGGTCAAAACCACCGCATCTTGAACTCCGGCCTCCATCTGAAGTCGTTCTTCGCGGAGATGTGGATCACCATCACCCAAGGGCGGGTATGGCAAGGCGATATCCGCAACCGTGCGAAAAACGGCTCTAATTATTGGGTCGAATCCACGATCCTTCCGCTCTTGAACGTGGATGGAAAGGCAGAGGGTTACATATCCATCCGAACGGAGATCACCGCGCGCAAGAACGCGGAAGCAATCCTGCGGCATAGCGAGCGTTTCAACCGAGGGACGTTGGATTCCCTTTCGGCTCACATCGCCATAATGGAAGCGGATGGCATGATCGTCACCACCAACCACGCCTGGGATGATTTCGCCAAACAAAACTCCACGAACCTCCGCGCCTTATCCCTAGGCGCCGGGGCGAATTATCTGGAAGTGTGCGACCGCGCCGCGGCGCAAGGGAACACCGACGCCGCGGCCGTTGCCGAGGCGATTCGGAACATCGTGGCGGGCCACAAGACACAATCTGTTTTTCATTACGCCTGCCACTCACCCACGGAGGATCGTTGGTTTCTTTGTAATCTCTCGCGCTTTCCCGGCGAAGGACCGGTGCGGGTGGCGGTAGCACACGAGAACGTCACAGCGCTCAAGCAAGCCCAAATCGCTACCGAAGCCTCTCGCAATCTTTTCGAATCTCTGGCCCAGAACTCGCCCGTCGGCATTTATCAGACAGATCCCCGAGGCAGTCTGACCTACATCAATGATACCCTGCTTGAGATGATCAGCTCGGTGAAGGAGGACGCGCTCAACGACGGTTGGCAGAAGTTTATCCACCCGGACGACCAGGAACGGATCGGAAAGGTCCGAACAGCGGCTTTCGCCATCGCCGAGCCATTCTACCAAGAGGATTTCAGAATAGTTCATCGGAACGGAACCGTGCGGTGGGCGACTGCGAAAGCTGTGCCGTTACGCAATGCAGACGGATCCATCCCAGGTTACGTAGGCGTGGTGATGGACATCACAGAGCGGCGGAATGCGGAACAGCAAGCGTTGCGCGCACATCGGCTGGAGGCTGTAGGAAGCCTGGCCTGCGGGCTGGCACACGATATCAACAACGCGCTCTCACCGATCATGATGGTCGTTGAAGGCCTGCGAAAACAACACCCAGACGATCTCGAGTTGATCGATATTTTAGCCACGTGCACCCAACATGCCTCGGATATGGTGCGAAGGCTCACGACCTTTGCCGAGGGCCGGGAAACCGCAAAGACCCTACTTACGATTGCCCCTCTGCTCAAGGATGTGACACGAATCATCAAAGGAACATTCCCCAAGAACATCGATCTGAAAACCGCTTGGAGGAATGATTTGTCGGCGGTGTTGGGCAATGCCACGCAATTCAATCAAGTGCTTCTGAATCTCTGTATCAACGCGCGAGACGCCATGCCTGAAGGCGGCACGTTGAGCCTGGAAGCTGAGAACAGGGATCTCGACGCCGCGAGCTTCACCCCCCCCGCCGAAGGCAAACCAGGCCCCTATGTCGTCATCCATGTGCGAGATACCGGGAGCGGCATGTCGCCGGAAATCTTGGAGCGGATTTTCGATCCGTTTTTTACGACCAAAGAGCTGGGTAAGGGAACCGGTTTCGGTTTAACGACCGTGAGAGGCATCGTGCTCAGCCACGGCGGATTCGTAACCGTGCAATCCAAGGTGGGTGAAGGCTCAACATTTGACATCCATTTGCCGGCGGCTGAGAGCCCAACTGGCATTCTCGACGACCACCTAGATTCATTATTTTTCCAAGGCAACGGGGAGACAGTGCTGGTCGTGGATGATGACGGCGGCGTCGGTCTGATCGCCTGCCGAATGTTGGAGGGGATCAACTTCCATGCGCTTACCGCGAGCAACGGAGACGAAGCGGTTGCTCTCGCTTCCGAACATTGTGATACCATCAAGCTGGTGATTACGGACCTGCAAATGCCTCAGATGGATGGCCTGCAAGTGATCAAAGCGCTCAAAGCCATATTGCCATCGGCGAAGTTCATGGTCATCAGTGGAATGCTGGATGACAAGTCGCAGAGAAAATTCAGAGAACTGGGCATCAATGTGATGTTGGACAAGCCGTTCAACCTATTCCATCTTTCAGAGGCCGTGAAGCAAGCCTTAGAGGAGGGCACCAAGGGATAACGCGGCGGCGCGATTCTTACTCCTACTCTCAAGAACACTCACACCGAAGAGACCAGGAGTAGGATTAGGAGTATGAAAACAGAGCGTTAGGCGAACCGCTCTACGCGGGCAACGCTTTGCCATAAGCACCGGTAGCCAGTTCGAGCACGATCCGGCTGCGCGTCACAACGGGTTCCTTGGGTTGGAGTGGTTCACAGCGTGCTCCCGGATTGGAACTACACTCTCTATCCACACCAAAATCGGAATTAGTTTTTGCGCGGACCCTTAGCGACTTCGAGATCGGGCCAGGTTCTTAGATTTTCGTTTCGAGGAGGGCTCACGGCTCT
This sequence comes from Pedosphaera sp., assembly GCA_009695275.1. GTDB lineage: Bacteria > Verrucomicrobiota > Verrucomicrobiia > Limisphaerales > F1-12-MAGs170 > F1-120-MAGs170. The sequence continues at coordinate 10,956 of SIBF01000185.1, forward strand.
GGTGTTTGGTGGCAGACGCACTCTTGTACTTTCGAATCGGTTGCACGGTTTTTGGGCGGGGCTTCGGCACCAAAACGATTGGACAGCCTTCGAAGCCAAACGCTCTCCGCAACTCCCGGGAGAGGTGTTTGGTGTATTGTTCGGAAAACAGTTCATCGCGATTCACAAAGAGCAAAAAGGTTGGCGGAGCTTGTCTCACTTGCGTGGCATAAAAGAACTTCAAGCGATGGCCGCCCGCGCTGATGGGTTGACGCTGCTCGATCGCATCGTTCAGCGCTCGGTTGAGGAGCGATGTCGGGATCTTCTGCTTTAATTGGGCGGCAACATAACGAACCGCTTCGAGGAGCCGCTCCAAGTGAAAGCCAGACTTCGCGGATGTAAAAATGACCGGCGCGTAATCGAGGAAGAATAGGTGCTCCTGCACCCATTCGCCAAACTCCCCCAAGGTGGTCATCGCCCCTTTACCCTCTTTTTTCCCTTCTTTTTGGTTGCGGCGTTCAATCTCCTCTTTTCGAGCCTTAATCACATTCTCCTCCACCAAGTCCCATTTGTTGATGACCACGATGCAAGCCTTCCTCTCTTCCACGATCTTCCCGGCCACCTTTTTGTCCTGGGCTGTTATTCCCGCTTCGGCATCGAGCACGAGGATGGCGATATCGCAGCGAGCAATGGAGTCCTCCGTCCGTTTGACACTGAAGAATTCGACAGAGGTATCAATCCGCCGGTTCTGGCGAATGCCTGCCGTATCGATCAAAATATAATGCTGGCGGACACCATCGGTATCGACTTCGAACGGGACATCGACAGAGTCGCGAGTGGTGCCGGGAATCGGAGTGACAATGACGCGTTCCGAGCGAGTCAGCGCGTTAATCAACGAGGATTTGCCGACGTTCGGCCGGCCGATAATCGCCAGTTTGAGAGGCCCCGCTAGCTGTTCCCGATCCTCCGGCAGGCCCACGCCTTCCACATCCACTGACTCTGATGCGGGCTCATCGCGATAGGTTCCAGGGGGGAGCAGGTCAAAGGCCGCGTTCATGAGCGCCTCTATCCCCAAGCCATGGATCGCGCTCAGGGGAAATAGTCTGTCGAATCCGAGCGCGGCAAATTCATCAGCACCGGCTTCGGCCCGGTAATTGTCCACCTTGTTAATAGCGATCAAGACGGGCTTGCCGGAGATTCGCAATCGATCAGCCACTTCGCGGTCCAACGGGGCAACTCCTTCCTGAACATTCACCACAAGGATGATCACGTGGGCCGCCTCAATAGCGAGTTCGACCTGTTCGAGGGCGGCTTGTGAAATGATGTTCCGCGCTTTCTCGTTTCGCATCAAGCCAATGCCCCCCGTGTCCACGAGTGTAAAAGTGTGCCCACGCCATTCGCCTTCGGCCGTCACACGATCCCGCGTGACGCCCGGCTCATCGTGGACAATGGCAATGCGTTTACCAACGATGCGGTTAAAGAGGGCGGACTTTCCCACATTGGGCCGTCCCACAATAGCGATTAAAGCTGACATGTTTTGAGGATGGAGTACGGCGCGGTCAGATGAAAGAGGAACTTTAGCCGCGCACCGCCGAACTACGGCGGATTCAAGAAAAAGTTTGCGCGACCTGGCTATCGTGGATTCCCAAGCGATGGCTCTGTCTGATGTGCCGCGCTGGGCAAGAACCCACGATTGGATCAGAAACCGCCACTTACCTGGAAGGGGTCCGTTCCAAAAATCGCAC
>SIBF01000186.1 GCA_009695275.1 Pedosphaera sp.
AACAACAAGATTCAAAGCCTGGTGAAAAAAGCCTATGGGTATCGTAACCCGGAACGATTCAAGACCGACATCTTCTTCCATCTCGGCGGCCTCAACCTCTACCCCGTTCCCCAATGAAAATCCCAACGCTAAACTTCCAAGAACCGAAAGCGGAGGGCAAGGTAGTAGATGCTCTTCGAGTGTTCCTCGTAAACTTTCCCGAACTCCATCGATGCCCAGTCAAACCGGGGAGCAGGCAAAACGTCGGCAGTTTCGAGAGGCGAATCCATGGTAACAGCGGCTTGCACGTATGATTGGACATGGCCTCCGATCGATTGTCACGCGCGGAACGAGGCTGGGAATTTTTGACCCGGGAAATTGGTGGATACACTGCGGTCCGATCTCCGTTTGAACCTGGCCTGCAAAATCACTGTATAGCTGCCGGCTGTCTGGCGGAGAGGGAATACTTCTCGATCCTGGCGGCTTTGGCGGCGTCGATGACGCGGAGGGTGTTTTCGATGGTGGCGCCTTTGTCGGCATCGATTGTCAGGCCCACGCCCGCATGGGTTCTCGCTTCTTCTGCCAGCTCCTGCTGAAGCTTCTCAAACGTGACGGGCCGGGTCTTGAAGTAGAAGTAGGGCTGTTCGCTACGGATCGTCACCACCAATTTGTCCTCCGACGTTCCTGGACGCGCCTCGCGGGATTCCGGGAGCGTCAGCTTGACGGAAGGACGCTGCTTGAAAGTCGATGTGACCATCAGAAAAATCAGGAGCACGATCAAAATGTCGATCAACGACACGATGATGACAGCCGGAGCTTGTCTGCGTTTTCGAGTGACGAACTGCATGGGGGTTCAGTTTCGTGAGTTTGAGCGGTACTGCCGGCGCAAAAACTCATCGCACAGCGTCTCCATCTCGATCGCCAGCGTTTCGACTTTCTTTGTGTAATAGCTCCAGCAAACCAGTGACGGGATTGCGATCAGCAGCCCCATCAGGGTTGTATTAAGCGTGATGCCGATGCCGCGGGCGATGACCGTGTTGTCGGCGAGCCCAATGCCACCCAGGTCATGGAATAGCGTGATCAATCCATGAATGGTGCCCACCAGTCCCAACAAAGGCGAGATGCCGACGACAACCTCGAGGATTACCAGTCCCCGCTCAAGCTGAAGAACCTCGTGGCGCGCGCGTGTCTGGATGGCGTCGGCGTTCTCCTCGCGCGGGCAATTCAAGTGGTCCTGCGCGACCATCACGACGCGGCTGAAAGCGGATGGCTGCTCCTGGCAGAGCTCGCATAACCGGGGCAGATCATCCCCAGAACGGCAGTTTTCCACAGCGAACTCGACTTTCGCTGGAATCACTTTGCTCCATCGCAATGCGAGCCCCCGCTCAATGATGAATGCCACGCTCACGATGGATGTCAGCACCAGCAGAATCATCACGGGGCCGCCTGCGCTTAGAAATTGCCACATAAATTAATCTTGGTCTCGGTTTTTAAAAATGGTTTCAGTTCATTTGCCGCGCGCCAGTCGGCTCAATTGTAATGGAAGACGAACCGCACTTCGCGATAATCTTTCCCTACGATCCGGCGCAAATCTGGAGGCCAGGCCGCGTATGGCGCCGGATCCTGCACCGCGCGCTGGCACACAAGGCCGAGGGTTGGGGCCACTTCACTCTCCTGTTCCCGCATGTTTGTGATTCGTCCGTCCACGGTAAGATGAAATTCCAAAATCACCTTGCCGATTTCACGGCGCGAGACATTCCGGTCTTCGAGCAGATCATACCAACGCTTTTGGATGGCGGCGATTATGGCGGCATCGTAGGCGCCGAACTCCGTCGAACGCACATCAAAGGTGGATTCGATGCCGAACCGGCGGACGCCTCCGGTCTGGTGAACCTTTTCTCCAAGGATGGCGCTTTGAATGTCGGGCGGCGGCATTACCGAGGCGAGACGACGCGGTCTTGCTTTCGCAGCCGGCTTCGGTGAAGTCGGAGCGGTTTCGTCGCGAGGCTGAACTTTCGGCTCGGGCAAAGGTTCTGTGCGTTTCGCGAGAATCATGTCGCCCTTCTCTTCGATTTTCGGGGGATTTTGAGGTTTCGGTTGCTCGACTGGCTTCTCCAGTTGTTTCGAAACCAGCTCCTCTTTGACCGGTTCTTTCACTGTTTTCTCCAATTCCTTGGCTGGAACCAATGGCGGCTGGGGAACTTCAACCTTTGCTGGAACGCGCAGTGTGTCTGTGGTCTTCATTACCTTGTCCTGCGTGCCGCTCACTTGCGGCACGTTGGAATCCACACTCGTGTCAGGGTTCGAGGCTCGTGAATTGAGCGCCGAATAGAACTTGGCGTCGGGCGGCACCTCCGGAGTCGCCTGCGTGGGCATCACCTCCATGAAAGTCAGCGAAGGCCCGGCTGCGCGCTTGGGGGGCTCGAACTCGATGGTGATCTCCCGAGGAACCTCGGAAGGCGCGGGCGGCTGTTTGACTGAAGAAAACATCTCGTCGAGCCAACCCTGACGGCGGCCGATTTCGATGAACGAGAAAACACACAGATGGGCGACAATGGACAACAAGAGCGCCCGCGCCAGCCTTGGGCTGGCGATGAGAGAGTGCCGGTCGTTGTCGATCCAAACCATGTTTGGAAGATGCCGGATAAGCGCCGATGAGGCAATGGGAAGTTGCCCGCGCGGAGATCGGAGGGTGAATCTATGCATCAGATCCGAGTTGGCAGTCCTTGCGAAGGGCTGATCTTCGATCCGGCTCGATTCTTTGGGAAGCCCAATACCCGACGGGGCAGAGATGGGTGCTCCCGGGAGTAGTGCCAAGATGTCTCCGAGATTGGACAGAGGGCGATGAGAAAACTTTTCCAAGGTGCAATCGGTTGTCCGAAGAAGTAGGATTGCTTCAGCTCGCGGACAGCATCGCGAGCGGATGGGAAAATCCAGAAGCCATGAACATCGAGTTCCAGACCAAACACCCGGCGCGATTCCAGGCAGCAACGCCCTCAATGCAATCAGCGGGTGATGGCAGGCGAACGACGCTTCGGATCACAGGCATGACGTGCTCTGGTTGCGTGCGTCATGTAACCGACGCGCTCCAATCAGTGGCGGGTGTCGCAAGTGCGGATGTTCAATTGCATGAGGCGCTGGCTCAGGTGCGCTGGAAGCCCGATGCAGCGGCGAATACCAGCGCTGCCATCGACGCGGTGAGAAAGGCGGGCTTTCAGGCAACACTCGTTGAGAAGAATGCCGGGAACCAGGAACGCTCCGGTTGGTCCATGCTTGCCGGCTGGAATTTCAATGTTGTCGCAGGACCGATTCTCACGTTGCCAATGATGGTGCTGGAATGGGGCTTCGGAGCGGGAATGGAACGTTGGTACCAGTGGCTGGCCCTTGCGCTCGCTCTGCCGGTCCAGACGATTTGCGGGGCGCGCTTTTATCGGGGGGCATGGAATCAATTGAAGGCCGGCAGCTCGAACATGGACACCCTGGTTGTCCTGGGTTCGACCTCGGCGTTTCTTTACAGTGCCTGGGGACTTTTCGCCGGCTGGCATGGACATCCATTTTTCATGGAATCGGCCTCGATCATCACGTTGATCAGTGTTGGACATTGGCTTGAGGCGAAGGTCAGTGCGCGAGCCTCGAGTTCATTGAAGGCCCTGTTGCACCTGGCGCCATCGCAAGCCCGACTGCTTGGCGCCGACGGAAAAGAAACTGAAGTTCCTCTCGATCTCATCAGTGCCGGCCAACGCATCATTCTGAAACCGGGTGATCGCGTTCCGACGGATGGAGAAGTCCTGGAAGGCGGCTCCGCAATCGATGAATCCATGCTGACCGGCGAATCTCTGCCGGTGGACAAATCAGCCGGTTCGAAAGTGTTTGCCGGAACCATCAATCAGAACGGACGCCTTGTCGTCAACGTGACTGAAACTGGTGAAACCACTGCTCTCGCTCAAATCATCGCCGTGGTGCAGCGCTCCCAGAACAGCCGCGCCAAAATTCAACGGTTAGGCGACAAGGTTAGCAGCGTGTTTGTGCCTGTTGTCGTGATCGTCGCAGTTGCCACCGGGTGCTGGTGGGGCTTCGCGCCGGATTCCGCCCGCAGCATCAGTGATTTTCTCGGGCAGTATCTCTGGCAGCCGCACCACCCGGAGGGCGCGCTGGCAGCCGCGATCTATCATGCCGTGGCGGTGCTCATCATCGCGTGTCCTTGTGCGATGGGTCTTGCGACGCCCGTGGCCATCATGGCGGGTGCCAACGTCGCCGCCGAGCGCGGCATTTTGATCCGTGACGGAGTCGCGCTTGAAAAGGCGGGCACGATCACAACGCTGGCGTTTGACAAGACTGGTACGCTCACCGAGGGCAAAGTTGCGGTGGCGGCCAGTCTCGTCGTTGATCCCGAAAATGCCCAATGGCCGCCGCCCGTCGCCCTGGCGGCGTCGATGGCCAGACCGTCCGCCCATCCGCTCAGCCAGGCCGTGGCCACGTTGAGCACGGCGGCGGTTCAAGTGCGCGACTGGCGTGAAGTCCGGGGCTGCGGCGTCGAGGCGATGCTCGAACTTCCACCGGAGTGGGGAATGCTTGGAGGCGAATCCTTCCCGTCAGTCATCGATGAAACAGCAGCATCTTCGATTTCCGAGCCGATGACGTTGTGGCTTCCTGCGCGATTGGGTTCGCTGCGATGGCTGGTGAACTCTTCCGTCGCTCTTTCGACGTATGGCTCCTTTGTCGCGGAATGGTCTGCGCGTGGCGCAACGGTCATTGGTCTGATGGTGAACGGCCAGATTGCCGTCGTCTTCGCCCTGCAAGACAAACTCAAGCCCGGTGCGGCGCGAGTCCTGGAGGCGGCCCGCGCGAAACACCACCGCGTGTGTCTCATCACCGGTGACAACCGCGCCACTGCCATCGCGATTGCAAGAGAGTTGGGAATTTCCGAGCAGGATGTGTTTGCGGAAGTCCGGCCCGAAGCCAAGGCGGGCGTTATCTCGAAGCTTCAACGCCAGGGAGAGAAGGTCGCCTTCATCGGCGATGGCATCAACGACGCCCCGGCTTTGGAGCAAGCGGACCTCGGCATTGCCGTGAGCCGCGCCAGCGACGTGGCACAGGAAGCGGCGGACATGATTCTCCTGAAGTCGGACATTCAGTCGGTGCCCGAAGCGCTCGGACTGGCGCAAGCCACGTTGCGGACGATCAAGCAGAATCTCTTCTGGGCCTTCTTTTACAACGCCGCAGGAATTCCGCTGGCAATGCTGGGATTCATGAGCCCGATCTTGTCTGCCCTTGCGATGGGTCTCTCCGATTTGATCGTCATCGGCAATGCGCTCCGGCTCCGGCGATGGCATTCAAAGGGATCCTGAACTTCGAACAGCATCTCGGCCGCGAAGGAGCGCAGAGAATGCCGAAAATGAAAGAGTTGCGAGGCTACTTCCTCGCACCAAAAGCCGCGAAGCTGACGTTCTTGTGGAGGACTTCGATCTCGCGGAAGCCGACGGAACGCAAGAGGTCCAATTGGAATGTCAGCGGCTTTGGCGTGTCTTCCTGCTCGATATAGGAAAACACGAGGTTCCGGTATGCTTCATCCTTCACACCGGTCAGGTAGCGGCCGTAGCGCTCCCACATCCGTTGCTCGACACGAGGCATCACATGCTGGATCAGATCGAAAATCCAAATCGTGCCGCCCGGTTTCAGAGCGCGGTGCAATTTGATGAAGACCGACCGCCATTCCGCGTCCGTCCGCAGATGATGAAAGACCGACGATGCTACAATGATGTCGAACTGCGCTTCACCCAGATCGATTTCACGAATATCCGCCTGGATTGTGCGCACTTTGCCGCTGGTTGCGCCGGAGACACGCAGGCAAGCTCGTTCCAGCATCGGCTGGCTGAGGTCGGTCAGTGTGACGTCCACCGTTGGAATATTCCCCAACACCTTCAACGAGTAGTTCCCCGCGCCGCATCCAATGTCCAGGAGGGTCTGCGCCTCGGGATTGGCAGCGGCCGCCGCTTCCGCTATCAACTCAAGACTCAACACGGAGTCCACCTGGGCAGTGTTGCCGATGTCCAGATGGCTGAAGCGTTCGACGTCGTTATCGAAGCGCTCACGGATTTGTTCCACGGTCGATTTCATTTCGGCACTCTTGAATGACATCATCGAGGTTGAGTGTCTGTCACGACTCCGGAGACGACGACGCCAACGCAATGTGTCGTGTACTCGAACGGTTCGCCATCGTAGAGCGCGACATCGCCGTCCTTCCCCGCTTCGAGAGAACCGACACGTTCGGAGATGCCGAGCAGTTTGGCGGCGTCAATCGTGATGGACGCGAGTGCTTCGTTGAACGAGAGACCGTTGGCCGCTGCTCCGGCGGCCTCAAACAAAACGACCCTCGTCTTGGGAACATAACTCTCGAACCCGCTCTGAAGCGCGAAGAGCAAGCCGGCCTTCTTCAATTTCGCCGCGGTTTCAAAACTCAGGTTTTCCGTTTCCTGGCTCGCGCGAAACATGGTGGGATGAATGATGACTGGAAATACGCTCTTCTTGATTTCGTCGAGCACAAGGGGGGCGTCGGAAACTCCGTCAAGCACCAGCCGAAGTTTGAACTCCGCCGCGAGTCGCAGCGCCGCGAGGATATCCTGGTGACGATGCACCGTGACGAGCAGCGGCTGGCTGCCGTCCAGCACGCGAGCCAGCACTTCAAGCCGGAGATCGCGCGAAGCCTTCTTTTCGGGATCGGTCTTGGAGCGTTTCTGGACGTATTCGGATGTTTTGATCAACTCCACTCTGAGCATTGCCACAGCCTTTGAGCTGGTGCCTGGAGGTTTGTCCTTTTTGTCGCTGACCGCGCCCGGCCCGAGCGTGGCCGCGACCATCGCCTCCGGCCTGATGACAGCCTGTTCAACGTTTGGCGGATAGGTTTTGACGATCATCGTCTGACCGGAAACCAGCGCTCCCGGCGCGTGCCCGGTGTGCAGCGTGGTGACTCCGAGTCCGCGCACCCAGTCAACGAGCGGATCACGTCCGTTATAGCTGTCGATGGCGCGCAGCTCCGGCTGGATCGCGGCGGATTTCTCCAATTGCTCCTGGTCCTGCGTCTGATTGAGCAGGCCGGAAAGGCCGACCACTGTGTGAGCGTCGATCAATCCTGGCGTGACGATCTTCGCCTTGAGCACGCGGTAGCCGTCTGGAATTTTAGTTGTGGCGCTTGGGCCGACGGCTTCGATTTTCGCGCCTTTGATCAGGACCACGCCGTCGCGGATCGGCTCGCCAGCCATTGTGTAAACCATTTCCCCCTGGATGGCGACTTGGGCCATGAGCTGTGCGGACATCGGGAAAAATCCCAGCACTGCGAAGAATAACTGAAGACTTGGCAATACGGCAGGAGCGCGGAATTTCTTCCGCAGCGGCGTGAAAAAGCCAGTAAGGCAGGGGATTCTCGTCCCAGCACAATGCTCCTCGCGTTGGCCACCGTCCCGGGACATGGATTTTAACTGTGCGACATGCGGGAAAACCCGTGCCGCCAGGGCCGTTGGACCATCGCGGCGGAATAAATTCCGCGCTCCTGTGGAAACGGTACGTCTGATCAAATGATTCTTCATCGCATGTCCTCCCAGGTGCCAAAGCAGCACAGTGGCGTCTGGCGCGGATTCCCCGCACCATGGCCGCCAGTGGCCCAAAGACGATCCTTCTCATCTGAACGGTCAAAGACTTTCTTCCCATCAATCCAGGTTTCCAGGACATGCGAGTAAACACTCAATGGATCTCCGGAAAGCAGGATGAAATCGGCGTCCTTGCCTGGTTCAAGCGAACCGATGCGATCTTGCAGATCGAGCATGATTGCCCCGGCGAGCGTCAGTCCTTTGAGTGCTCCGGCACGTGTCATTCCGGCGCGGACCGCGAAGGCTGCGGATCGAAGAAACAACCGCGAATCAGTCACCGAGTCATCCGTGTGAAATCCCACAAGCACTCCTGCTTTTTCAAGAACCGCCCCGGTCTTCCAGTCCACATCCCGCGCCTCAAGCTTCCCGCCGGGGCTGTCGAGCACGATGATCGAGCAGGGCACTTTTGCGGCGGCGATTTCATCGGCAACTTTCCAGCCCTCGCTGACGTGATGCAGCACGACGCGAAAGCCAAACTCCTTTTGGAGACGCAGCACAGTCAGGATGTCGTCATGTCGATGCGTGTGATGTTGAACAACCCTTTTCCCATCCAGCACTTCAACCACGGCTTCCAGTCCGAGATCCCGCGCCGGCAATTTCTCGGGATCGCCATTAGCTCTGGCGGCTTTGTCATGGTACTCCTGGGCGGCGACAAACTTTTCACGCACGAGCGCGGCGGATTTGGCGCGCGTCCCCGGGAAAGGCGGATCCCGGCGCGGGTTGGTTCCATTGGCCATTTTCATGCCGCCCGCGATGCGACCGTCCTTGTTCGTGATGATCAGATCCTCGATGACATTTCCGTCGCGCAGTTTGAGGTAAAGCGTCTGGCCGCTCATGAGCAGACCCGACCCATGCATGATGTTCGCCGTCGTGATGCCGCCCGCCTGGGCCTTCTGAATGCTGGCGTCGCGCACGTCTATTGAGTCGAGCACGCGCAATTCAGGTTGAATCGGACTGGAGGGGTCGCCACCGGAGATGCCGCCAATGTGACTGTGAGTATCGACGAGCCCGGGCATGAGCACCTTGCCGGAAACATCGCGCACCGTCGCTCCTGCTGGAGTGGCGGTGCCTCGCGGTCCAACAGTGATGATTTTGCCGCGGTGGACAACGAACACGCCCTGATCGATTGGATCGCCGCTGATCGGGATGATCTGGACACCAGTGAACGCGAGCGGTTGCTCCTGGGCGCGAAGATCGATTGGAAAGAATCCGGCGAACAAAATTACGGCCAGCAGGACGCTCTTGTGTTCAGCTGTGAAGCTGGGCTCGTCAAACCCACGTGTTGCTGGCGGAAAATCGGCGCGCTGATTTTCAGATGTCACTGCTCTCATAGTGCGAGCATCGTAGTTCTCGATCAGGAAAAGACAATGCGGCTTGTGCCTGCGCTCTGAAGGGCCGCATGATTAAGAACGGGTGAGGACAGAATGTGTGACTGCAAATGGCAGTCAACCCTGGGAGCGCTGGCATCCTTGCCGGCTGGTTGCTGGTGGTCACTGCGATGCTGAAATGTTGAAACACGCCGGCAGGGATGCCAGCGCTCCCAAGGTTCCCGCTCCAACGGTACACCCACACTCCCTCGCTTTTAATCACACCTTCTGAACACAAGTCTCGCGGAGCGAGGGACCGGGCCTCCTGATGAACCGAATATCAACGTTGAGGTGACCCATCACTGACCGCTCACACTAATGGGTGACTCCTTGACGGGACGGTTGGTGGCGGTCAGTTGCGATCCGCTCTCCTGGAAAGTTGCCCCATTCCGAATCCAGTCGATCAGCACCATGATCTCCTCTGACTTGAGTGATTGCTTGCCTTCAGGCGGCATCACATCGTCGTGCCCGGGCGGGAGAAGGATCAGCCGGACGAGATGGCTTTCCAAGGGATCGCCGGGCTTGATGGCGATCTTGCCGCTTTCGCCGCCCTTGAGCGCAATCTCGGCCCGGTCAAGACGATAGCCGCCCTTCTGCTTGTCCGGCCCATGACAGTTGAAGCATTTGGCCACGAGGATGGGCTGGACCTTGTCCTTGTAGAATTGAGCCTTTTCATTCAGCGCTACGGAGCTGCTCCCGGATCGGGCTGATAAATCTTCTTCGAGAAGTTCCTTCAGGAAATCGGGCGCGTTCTCGACGAGGTACTTCGAGCCGTGGGTGAGGTTGCCTCCGTAGTGGCCGGCGACAACGACAAGCGCGATGGTTCCGGTGAGCATCGTGCGATAACCATGTGTCCAGCCGCGGCGTGTTTCATCGCGGTAGGCCAGCCATTGCAGCACCAGGGCCAGGACCGTGGCTGCCGGCACGCCGAGCCCGAAGACTTTGTGCAGGTCCAGCATGTGCGGTTCGTAGCCCCCACCGCTGGCGCGCATCAATCCGAACGTTGCCGAGATGACTCCCGTGATCAGGCTCAGCCAGAGCACCATGCCGGTGACGCGTCGGAGTTCATCGCTCGGACGAAAGGTGCGGTAGGTTTCGAGCAGAAACGCAATGGTCACAAACCCGATGGGAAAGTGCAGCACCACGGCGTGGAAGGGGGCGAGGAAAGGGCGCCATTGGAAAATCCTTCCGACAGTGCCGCGTGCCTGGGCTGCCTCCGCGCTGAAGGAGCACAGGAATGCAGCCATGAGAAAACCTAAGAGCATGAGCACGCGCAGCAACGGAAGCGGACCAGTGCGGAATGGCGTTGTGGTTTGAGGCATCTTCGTTTCGCTTCGAGGTGATTTTCCGTTGTTACAATCTCCAGTCAGCAGGCAGATCCAGCTTGGTTCCGACGAGGATTTCGCGGATCGCCCGCCGCGACTCCGGCGTGAGGCTGGCGAATTCGGGCGAGGGATCCTCGCCGTCCAGGATATCCAGGAGGCGGCGGTAGAAATGTTTTCGTGCCGGCGCGGGAAGCGCTTCGAAGGTGGGCGAGTAAATCATGTAGCTGCACGGAAACTTGAACAGCCGTGTCTTCAGATCAAATTGGCGCAGTGTGCGGCCCTGCTTGTCCTTCGGGCCTTGTTGCTCGAATTGCCGCGCAAAATCGCTCGTGCCGCGTACGGGTGAGGCGAGTCCATACTCGTCCACGAACAGCAGGTATCTGAGGGCTGCCTCCAGCGCCGGATAGGCCGGGCGCAGACTTTCGCCGGTGCCGAGCGCGTTCACGGCATCGTGGTGGAGGCGCGTGAGGAGGTTCTGCGCGTGGGCTTGATGTTCGAGCGTCATCAGCGCGACGAGATCGCTGCCGGGCTCCGGATATCGAGCCACGTCGAGAAAGGTCTTCAAGTCGGTGATGTTGGCGTTGAAGGAGGTGTCCTTCTCATGACGCGCGATGGCTTCCGGGCCGAAAAGGTTGCCCCGATGCGCTTGCCTGCCGTGCGTGCCCGTGACGTAGTAACCGCCCCAGCGCTCGGCCAGAGGCGTGCGATGATTCACCAGCAGGCCGCTCAACACGTCCACATCGCCATCATCCTTGGTGAGGAAAGAACGGACCATCAGTCCAGGGATGTTCAACGTTTTGGAGGACACATGGCATTCGAGGCAGCGGTCATCACGGACGAGTCGCGGTTTCTCGACCGGCTTTTGATCGAGCGTGTAAAAGACGACGCCAAGCTCCGGGTCCGCAGCCGCCAACTCGATGAGATCCGCGGAAGGGACGTAGGCGATGTTGACTTGGTCGTTGAAATAGAGCGCGCGCGGGTTCTTCGGAGAAATGACAGCTTTGTTGGGCGAGGTCTTCGAGGCCACGAGCAACTGCGAGGCAGCCGGAATCTTCAGCTCACGGAGCAACGACAGGAGATAACCGTGAGCTTTCTCATGAACAAGCTTCACTTCGCCGTGCTCCAACTGCCGATCCAAGGCGGCAATCGCGCCGGATGCCGCCGTGGTCTTGTAGCCTCTCATTTCCTCGTCGAAGCCGGCGCGGTCAGAGTTGTCGGCGGCCACCGCTGGCTGATCAGGAAAACATGCCACCATGACAATAAAGACGCCAACGGACGATCTAGCCCAAGCGAGCCGTGCCGCTCGCCATTTGAGATGCAATGCAGTTTTCAAGGTGTTTGTCGATTTGACGGTGCGTCGTAATTTCTGGTCATGCGATTCTTGGCTTAATCTCATCATTTCTTGCGGCAAGCATGGCATCTCCTGGCTGTCACCCCGGGGGAAAGGTGCGCTACTCGTCCAATCCGTCCCTGCGCATCTGCTCGCCTGCCCGTGCCTTGCGTATTCCCCTCGCACATCCAGATCTCGGGACGCAGCTCAAGGATGGTGAGAGGCCGGCGCTGGAAGATTCAATGTCAGGGTAATGGATTATGAAACACGTTTTCACCTTTGGCCCAGCGTTCCGCCGCGTCGGGCGTCTCCAGCGCCGTGGCCAGAGCGTTGTTGAGTTCGTAGATCTTCGCATCCAAGCCGGCGGACTCCAGTGCCCGAGTCAAACCCATCTCGATTCCTTCAGAAACGGTTCGTTCGTGCCCAAGCTCATCCGGTGTTGCAGTTTCTGACCCGGAGGGCGGGACGTTGTTGCCGCCTATTGCTTTCGCGATGGAGATCGCGTGGAGAGGACGGCAATGCAGTGGCCGGCTGCCGTAGGCACAGCACACGTGGTCATGCCCATGTAGCGCGCATGGGAGCGGCGCGCCATCACTCTCGCCGGGCACCCGGGCTGCAACCTTCTTCGCGTTCTCCACGGCCAGCTCATAAATCCGCTGCTGTTCCGCGCGAGATCGATTCTTCCGCAGGCAGGCGGCTATGCTCAGCGCCTCGGGAGCGGTTACGCCGACCATTCCCTGACCGGCTTCCGGGCACGCCATGATACGTTCCAGCTCCGAAGGCCCTGCCGTTGGCAGCATCGCACGCATGGCCCCTTTTTCCACTTCCGTCGCAAGCCGGGCAGCCGTCTCGCCGGTCCGTTTGCCTGAGAGACGCTCCTTCGCTAACTTCAGACCTCAGCATTTGATCTGATTGGGGCAAAGGGCGCGGACAAGTTGGATTCCCTCTCGGGGAGTGAAATCTGAATGAGAACAGTGCATTGTGGTGGGAACAAAACCACGGCGGATTTTTCACCGAACACTGTCTATGGACTG
>SIBF01000004.1 GCA_009695275.1 Pedosphaera sp.
CCAAGGTCAGGAAAAAGGAGTGGGTCGTTTGAACAGTCTGTCATGCTCGAAATGAAAGCCAGTGCAGTGCCAATCCCTTTGATAAACCTAGCGCAATTGCACTTTTCTCTCTCCGTTTTCCGCCAGGCTATGATCGATCCGGGCTAGAGACAAGAAATCCGCAGAAAGTGCCGATGAACTCATAGTCGAAACCCAGGGTAACGCTAGAGCCGCCACCGATTGGCAAGTCTCAAGATGCAAACAACCACTGACGACTGAACTCATCGGACTTTCTGTGGACGAACTACGCACCGACCCGCTTTAAGCAATGTGCGTACCACCAGAGCTTCGGAATTGCGCGCCGCTGAAGTTGTTCTTATGCAATGCAAAGAGAGGCTCACTCCATTCCAAGCAACTCAACGAGTTTTCAGATTGTAAGAGATACCGACACTTATCGATTGCGGATCAGAAGCTCGAGTTGCCGCAAATGTTGCATTGGCCATGGCTCTTTAGATGCCTTTCGGGGTGGAAAGCATGGTTTGATTCAACACTTTGCTGAGTGCTGAACACCTCGGACACCTTTCTTTTGTCGTCCCATGCAGAGCGAACGAATCCGGGACCACTCACTCTCTCGTGATCGTCTCGTCGAGATTCAACAACACGCGCGCGACCGTCAGCCATGCCATTGCTCCGTTCGCTTCAGTCTTCTCCTCTTCCGAAAGCAATTGAGCCAGACGCTCGCGCTCGGCCGGAGTGGGCTTGCGCGCCACGCAACATTGAAAGGCGAATTCGATCCTGGCCGCATTATCGCCACCGCGCGCTTGAATCCGCGAGGCCAGACCTTGCGCGAGTTCGACGAACTGCTGGTCGTTCAACAGCGTGAGCGCCTGGAGCGGAGTGTTACTGCGCAGACGCCGGGTGCAGGTGACGTAAGTGTCGGCTGAATCGAACACGGCGAGTGCGGGATGAAGCGTCGTTCGTTGTAGGTGCGTGTAGAGGGCCCGGCGATAGCGGTCGCCGCCGGTGCTGGGTTTCCATTCGCGCTTGTTCTGAGTGAAGGCATCAATGCCCAGGGGCTGCGGCGGAAAAACGGGCGGACCACCGAGGCGCGGATCCAGGAGTCCGCTGGCAACAAGGTGGACGTCGCGGATCAATTCAGCGTCGAGACGGAGCCGGTTCTGTCGTGTGAGAAGTTTATTGGAAGAGTCGGCCATTGCCAGTTCCGGGCGGGATTTGGAAGATTGGCGGTACGTTGTGCTTGTCACGATCAGCCGATGCATCGCCTTCAAACTCCAGCCTCTGGAAACGAACTCGGTCGCAAGCCAGTCGAGCAACTCAGGATGCGATGGGGGCGTGCCCATGCGTCCGAAATCATTTTCGGTTTCGACCAGGCCCTTGCCAAAATAGACCTGCCACACGCGGTTCATGATCACGCGTGCTGTGAGTGGATTGTTTTGAGAAACTAACCATTGAGCGAGATCGAGACGGGTGGGCGCGCGGCCTTCAGGCGGCTTCGATCCGGTCTCGGAACGGGGACCAGTAGAAGCACCCGCGTCCTTCTGCGATTCAGCCTGAAGCGGGCTGCCTCCCCCGCTCCGAAACTCACCGAGCACCACTGGCGTTCCAGCTTCGACCTTGTCAATCAGGCGCGTGAAATCGCCCTTGACCATCACATGTGTCTCGCGCCGTTTGGAATGTTCTTTCATCACGAGGGCCGTCGGAACCTTGGGACGTTGCTTCCGCAATTCATCGATCCCTTTGCGCCGCTCTCGGTGGTCTGCGTCTTGATCGCGGAATGCGTTGAATGCGGTCGCAATCTGAAACTCGTTCCTATCCTTCGCCGGCGCGGCAATGGCGGCGAGCACCTCGGGTTTCAATTTCTTTTTTGCTTCGTCGTCCAGCGCACTTTCCCACGCGGCTTGCCGGGGCTTGAGTTCCTTTTCGAGCCAGTCGTTGAGTTCCTTTTCGCGGGCTTTCAACTCTTCGCGGTGTTTGGCGAGCGCAGCAAGCTCTTCGGGCGTGCCCAGATCAAGCGTGTTCTCCGCTTCGAGCGCCGGGCTGCCGTGACCATCGTTCTCCTGTTGATTGAAGAAGGCGAAGAAGCGGTAGTAATCCTTTTGAGTGAAAGGATCGTACTTGTGATCGTGGCACTGGGCGCAACCGAGTGTGATGCCCAGCCAGACCGTCGCCGTGGTGTTGACGCGATCCATGGCGGATTCGATGCGGAACTGCTCGGTGTCGATGCCGCCCTCGTGGTTCACCTGCGTGTTCCGATGGAAACCGGTGGCGACGATGGGATCTGAAGTTTGCGGTTTTGCATCAGGAGATTCAGATGTGGGCAACAGGTCGCCAGCAAGCTGCCAGATGGTGAACTGATCGAAAGGAAGGTCGGAATTGAGCGCGCGAACAACCCAATCGCGGTAGGGCCACATGCTGCGCAAGCTGTCTATGCTGTATCCATTCGAATCAGCGTAGCGCGCGGCGTCGAGCCACCAGCGGCCCCACCTCTCCCCGTAATGCGGCGATCCAAGCAACCGCTCAACAAGACGTTCGTATGCATCCGGCGCGGTGTCCTTCAGGAATAAGTCCACTTCTTCAGGTGAAGGCGGCAAACCCTTCAGATCCAGGCAGACACGGCGGAGCAGAGTGAATCGATCCGCTTCTGGCGCTGGAGCAAGGCCGTCGCGTTGCAAGCGTGCATGAATGAAAGCATCAATCGGATGACGCGCCGCGCCGGAGCCGGGCCGTGATTCGGGAACCACAGGCTGGACGGGTTTCTGAAACGCCCAGTGGTTGGGCTGGCCGGCGCCAAATTTTTCCACCGCAGCATTTGTCACTTCCTGGAGCAACACTGCGATGAGGAGGAAAGTCCACGTCAGGTTCATTTGGATGGTCCTCATGTTAGCACGGCGGAAATTGAAACAACAGCGGAATGTCGGAACTTGCAGAGGGGCAAACACTCCACAGCCTTTTTTCCTTGAGGATCAAATGAACGAAGCTTCGGCATATCGAACCACAGTGTGAGAATCATGTCGGCAACCGTTTTGAGTTCTGCTGCTTTCTTTCAGCGCGATGGGTCCAACATTTTGAAGTTCAAACTTCACCGAACTTCCTGCGCAAGTAATCCAGGTGATACCTCGCCTGCGTAGCCTCGCCAGTTGCCGAGTGCATGAGCTGCGGTGGTTCGAAGCGTTGTCCGTGCTGGTGGACTTTGTTCCGGAGCCAGCCAAGGAGGCTTGAGTAGTCGCCGTTACCGAGTTGACTCTGAAGGTCCGGGAGGTTGGCGCTGGCACAGTGGAAGAGCTGGGAGGCGTTCAAATTGCCGAGCGTATAGGTCGGGAAGTAGCCGAAGTTTCCAAAGCTCCAGTGGATGTCCTGCAAACAACCGAGTGCGTCATTCGGCACCTTGAGCCCCATCAGTTTCTCGAACTCTTCATTCCAGACGTGCGGGACGTCCGCAACTTTGAGGGCGCCTTCAATCAAGCGTGTTTCAATCTCGAAGCGCAGGATGATATGGAGGTCGTAGGTCACTTCATCCGCTTCGACACGAATGAAAGAAGGTTCAACCCGGTTGACAGCAGCGTGCATCGCCTCGGGAGTGAACCTGGTCAATGAAGGAAAGTGTTTCGCGGCTCGCGGGAGCCAGTGTTCCCAAAAGGTGCGACTTCGGCCGACGTGGTTTTCCCAGAGGCGCGATTGTGATTCGTGAATGCCGAGCGAGGCGGCAGATCCGAGCGGCGTGCCGTGGGCCTCACGGCGAATGCCCTGCTCATACATTCCATGTCCCGCCTCGTGGAGGACGCCGTAGAGGGATTCAGTAAAGTCGGCTTCGTTGTAACGGGTCGTCAGCCGGCAATCGCCGGGACTGATGCCCGAGCAAAAGGGATGGGCCGTGGTGTCGATTCTTCCAGCCTTGAAGTCGAAGCCGAGTGCTTCGGCCACTTCACGATTGAAGGCTTGTTGAGCGGCGATGAGGTACTGGCCTCGAAGCATATCCGCAGGCAATCGGGCGCTGCGCTCGCCTGCGATCCGTCCGAGTTCCGCGATGACCGGGCGAAGTTCGCTGAAGAGTTTCTTCAATGCCGCGGCGCGGGCACCGGGTTCATAGGATTCGAGCAACGCGTCGTAACGGCTTTGTTCGTAACCCCAGCAATCCGCCATCCGGAGGCTCAGTTGCAGAAGTTTTTCGAGATGGGGTTGAAAGATGGGAAACTCGGACTTCTGTCGTGCCTCAATCCAGGCTTCGCGAGCAAAAGACTGCGCGCGTTGCAGCTCTTCGACGAGTTCAGCGGGCACTTTGGTTTTGCGGTCATAGGCACGGCGCCATTCACGGACGTTCGCCGCCTCATCAGAGTCGGGTGTGAATCCGTGATCTTCGCAGGCCTTGATCCAATCACCCACTTCCGGCTTCGTGAAAAGGCGGTGGGTCCATCCACCGAGATGCGCCAGTTGTTCCGCGCGGAACGGCAGGCACTCCGGTGGCATGCAGGTCTCCTGATCCCAGCTCAGGAGCTGGCAGGCGCTGTCGATAAGACCTATCTCGCGACTTCGGTGAAGGAGGTTTGAATAGGGTTGGGAGGGTTCGGTCATGGTTGCTTTCAATAGCTTCGCAGGTTCCATTCGTTGAGCAGCTCGGTCGGGAGCTCGCGGAGGAAGCGGGAGGGTTGTTGCATCATGTCACCACCGTAACCCGCTGAGGCACGAATCAGCGGATAGCTCAGGTAAAGTTCATTCTTCGCCCGTGTCACCGCGACGTAGAACAGCCGCCGTTCCTCCTCTTCGTTTTCGATCCGCTCCAACGAACGCGCAGAGGGAAACATTCCGTCGCACAGCATGATGAGGAATACGACGGAGAACTCGAGCCCCTTCGCCTGGTGAATCGTCGAGAGCTTGAGTTCTTCGTCATCTTTATTCTTCGGACGTTCATCATCGGCTTCGATGTTCGAAAGAAGGGCAAGTTGCGTGAGGAATTCTCCGGCGGTTTTGAATTGCCGCGCAAAGGTCGCGAGTTGATCCAGATCTTCAAGGCGATTGCGGTAATTGGGAAAGTTCTCCTTGAGGTAATCCTCGTAGTTGGCTTCAACAGCGAGACGAATCACCTCGGCTGCGTTGGAGAAGACTGGCTCGGAGTCGAGTTGCGCCATGGTGATCGCGAACTGCGCCCACGCGACCGCGGTTTTCTTGCCCACGGCCGAAGAACAACCTTGCAGCGCGGTGCCGAGAATCGGGCGATGGGGCGGAGGCACTCCTTCCACCGAAGAGGGACGGGCCGGACTCGCCGCTTCAACTTTTGTCAGCTCGCCCAGAAATCTATGCCAGAGTTTATCCGCGCCCTTGCCGCCGACGCCCGGCAAAAGTCGGACGAGACGTTTGAACGAAAGTTCGTCGCGAGGGTTGTTGACCAGTTTGAGGTAGGCCGCCACGTCCTTGACGTGGGCTTGCTCGAAGAACCGGATGCCGCTCGTGATGCTGAAGGGAATGTTGCGGCGGGTAAGTTCCAACTGAAGTTCGAGCGCGTGAAAGTGAGAGCGATAGAGGACCGCCATGTCGTTCAGACTGGCTCCCTCGTCGCGGAGTTCGAGCGCTCGTTGAGCGACGAAGGCAGCCTGCTCCGCTGCATCACCGCAGACAACGAGCGCCGGAACCGGCCCTGTCTTGCGCGCGGGAACGAGCAGCTTGGCGAACTGTTGAACATTGGGCGCGATGGCGGCGTTGGCGAGCGAGAGGATCTCCGGCGTGCTGCGGTAATTCGTCTCGATCTTATAGACCTTCGCGGTCGGGTAGCGCTTTGGAAACTCAAAGATGTTTTGAAAGTTGGCGCCGCGCCACGAGTAGATGCTTTGCGAGTCGTCGCCGACAACCATGACGTTATGATGCCGCGCGCCAAGCAGATCAATGATGTCGCTCTGGAGTTTGTTGGTGTCCTGATACTCATCAACGAGGATGAATTGGAAGCGACGCTGGTAAAGTTCCAGCACGTCAGGAAAATCGTTGAGGAGCTTGAGCCAAAATACAAGAAGGTCATCGAAGTCCATCACGTTGGTCGATTGCTTTCGCTTTCGGTACTGTGCGTCGATCTGAATGATTTGTTCTGCGAT
Organism: Pedosphaera sp.; assembly: GCA_009695275.1. Lineage (GTDB taxonomy): Bacteria > Verrucomicrobiota > Verrucomicrobiia > Limisphaerales > F1-12-MAGs170 > F1-120-MAGs170. The sequence continues at coordinate 6,078 of SIBF01000004.1, forward strand.
CGGCTGGAAGCTCGAGTAATCCCCGGCGAGAATTTGCGGGATTGTCCGTTGCGTGTTCACCGCCATTGAAAAGACATCGTTCAACACTTCGGCCTTCGGAAATCGCGTCGCCTTCACATCAATCCCGGCGTCATCCATGCAAGCTTTCAAAAGATCCTTGCTGTCCTCTCGATCCAGAATTGTGAAATCGGGCTTGTAACCGAGCTGGTCCGCGTGACGACGGAGGATTCGGTTGCCGATCGAGTGGAATGTTCCACCCCAGAGCGCCGTGATGTCGTTCCCCAGAATGTCCGTTATTCGTCGCATCATCTCCTTGGCCGCCTTGTTGGTGAACGTCAGGAGAAGAATACGTTCCGGGGGAATGCCCTGTTCCAGCAGATAGGCAACCCGGTAGGTGAGAGTGCGGGTCTTGCCGGAGCCGGCGCCGGCGATGACAAGCGATGGCCCCGGAAGAGCGGTGACGGCGGCGTGCTGTTGTGCGTTCAGCTCGCGGGCGTAATCGATTTGCAATTCGACCGGCGCGCTGAACGGTTGCAGCACATAATCACGAGACATGCCGTTGAAGTTACCGGCACGCGGGGAGAAGGGAAAAGATGAAAAGGCAACTCGATCAGTAATTTCTGGAGAACTCCGCCATTGACGCTCCGTGATCATTCGGCTTAAGTTCCGCGACGTGATCGTCAGCAGCCATCGATTTACCGGCCTGTTCGTGAACTGGTGCTATTACTTTAGCTCCCGTCTCCTGCGCGCCGGGCTTGTCTGACCAAAACAATCTGACCCGTGCCGCAGGTGAACCGCCTGCGGCATTTTTTGTTGAGCGCAGCGCGATTCAAGTAAACCAGAAAAAAGTTATGATCGTAGTTCTCAAACCCAAAATTAGCGCGAAGGAAGAAAAAGCTGTGCTCTCGGAAATCAAAAAACTCGGGTACAAACCGCACGTCATGCGGGGCGTCGAACGCACGGTGGTCGGTGCCATCGGAGACGAGCGGAAGCACAAGTCTCTCGAAACCCTGACCACATGGTCCCAGGTCGAGCAGGTCATGCCGGTCCAGAAGCGTTACAAACTCGTCAGCCGCGAGGCGCATAAGGCTAATTCCACCATCAACGTCCGGGGGAATATCGTGGGCGGGAAGAAATTCCAGGTCATGGCCGGCCCTTGCTCGGTTGAAAGCGAGCAGCAACTTCTGAAGACAGCTCACGCCGTCAAGAAAGCGGGCGCCACAATTCTGCGCGGGGGAGCCTTCAAGCCACGCACTTCGCCCTACGAATTCCAGGGCCTCGGCCTCAAGGGACTCAAGTTGCTCGCCAAAGCCAGGAAAGAAACGGGCCTCCCGGTCATCACGGAGCTGCTTTCCGAAGACCACGCCGAACTCGTCGCCGAGTACGCGGACATCCTCCAAATCGGCGCCCGCAATGCGCAGAACTTTCAATTGCTCATCGCCGCTGCGAAGACAGGCAAGCCAGTGCTGCTCAAGCGCGGCCTCTCGATGAAAATCGAGGAATGGCTGCTCGCCGGCGAATACATCCTCGCCAATGAGAATCCCAACTTGTTCTTCTGCGAGCGCGGCATCCGCACATTCGAGACTTACACTCGCAACACTCTCGATCTCTCGACGATCCCGATCATAAAGAAAGAATCCCATTGCCCGATCGTGATCGATCCGAGCCAGGGTGCTGGCCGTGCTGATCTCGTGGTCGCCATGTGCAAGGGCGCCGTTGCAATGGGAGCTGACGCACTGCTGATCGAGGTTCATCCGAATCCAGCGGAAGCCTGGAGTGACGGAGCACAGCAGGTGACGCTGGAAGGCTTCGCCAAACTCATGGAAGAGCTCCAGCCATTCATCACAGCAGCGGGGAGAGAATAGACAGGCGTGAGCCGTGACGGTATTTGACTTCAATCTGGAACGTAGAACTTTTCAGAGCAGTTGGAATGCAGGCCCGGACGAGACTCGCCGACAATTTGTGAATGGCGTGCCTGGGCTCTCCTTCTGAAGTGTCGAGGTTATGCGATGCGAGGAACTCCCTCTTGCCGCCTGCACGAAGCAAGCTCACCTGCGATCCGGGCATCCTTGCCGGCGGATTCCGATCCCATGCTCAGGCAAGATCCAAGCCTGTGCTGCCATACGAGTTCGGAGGCAATGCCGGGATACACCTGAGTTCAGCCCACGACATGAATGCGTCTTGCGTGCGAACGATGACCAATTAGCCTTCGACGCATGAAATCCTTTCTTGCCTGCAACCGGTTGCGCTCAATTTTTCCAACACTTGTTTGTTTGCTCGTGTGCCTGTGGATCAGTGTCGGCAGGCTACCGGGCGCGGATTCGCCGGTGAATCCCGGCCACCAGCCACAACCCAGGCGGATCGTTGTTCCAAAGTTCAAAAGCAAAATCACCATTGATGGAAATCTCGATGAACGCGTCTGGAGCAGAGCAGCGGTGCTCAAGCCTTTTGTTCCGAACGATGGTTCCGGAGCGGAGCGGGAAGGCACCGAGGTCCGGCTGTGGTATGACGATCGTGCTCTTTATATCGGCTGGATTTGCACCGACCGCGATATTCAGGCCACGTTCACCGCGCGCGACAGCAAGTTTTGGGAGGAGGAAGTGGCCGAGTTTTTCATCACAGCGGGCGGCCTCGACAAGTATTTCGAGCTGCAATGGAACCCTCTCGGCGGCGTGTTCGACGCCATCATTACCAACGAACTCGACACGCTGGGAGTCTCAAAGAAATTCACTGGCGACTGGAATTTCACGGCGAAGGGAATGAAGAGCGCAGTGCAGGTGAAAGGCACCGTCGGCAACTCATCCGACATCGACAAATACTGGCGAGTGGAGGTGATGCTCCCTTTCGCGGATCTGAATCAATCCACGCCGAAGCGCGGTGACGTGTGGCGGGCCAATTTTTACCGGTTTAATCGTGGCAAGGATCAGGCCGCCGAATTATTGAGCTGGTCGCCGACGCTGCTGCCGGGTTTCCACCAGCCCAGCCGGTTTGGGTACATCCAGTTCGGAAAGTAATCCACTCCTGACAGTCCACGGAGCATGCCTGAACACGCCTGAAAGGTTTCAAGTGCATGGTTTTCCCGGTGGCTTGCTGATCCTCACTTCGCTCGTAGAGGACGGACAATTTCCACCGTGCAATGCGCTCGGGCCGAGACCGCCGAGGCGAGCGTTCCCAGGAAGTGTCGATCGCCGTGGTGCAATCCCCGCGCTCCGAGAAACAAGCAATCAGCGTTCATCTGCTCGATTTTCTTCAGCAGAACGTGCTTCGGGTCACCCTCGAAAACGTGCGATTCAGCGGGCCAGCCCGCAGCCGAGAGCCGCGCAGTAAACTTCTTCGCCATGTCGCAGACCCAGTCATCTGAATCACGGAAATGGTCGCTGACCCACTGATCCGCGTCCGGGCTGGGCCAGGCGCCGGCGGCTTGCAAGCGCGGATCTTTTATGGCTGCCACCATGAACTGAGTGTGGGCGGACCACGCCCGGGACGCAGCCTCCTCGACCGCAATTGCGCTGTCGGTGGATCCATCCACCGCCACCATGATCCGCAGCGGCTTGATCACCGCATCTTTTCTGGCCCTCACAACACGGACGCTGCAGGCGGCTTCCGCCACGACACGCTGGCCCACGCTTCCAAGAAAGAACCGCTCAAGCACCGATCGTCCATGTGACCCGACGCTGACCAGATCAGCATTCCAATCGACGGCTTTTCCAACAATCGCCCAGCCCGGTGAATCCGCGCAGATGAAGGGCCTGACAGTCCATGTGGGAAACCTGGCTTGCAACCGCACGCATGCTTCGTCAGCAATTTGACGCATGGACTCGACCGCGGTGTTCGCTTGCGCGCGAGCCGCCTTGATGGCGGGAGTTAATGGGATTTTGTCCGCCGGATTACCAGCCTTATCCGATGGCAGCCAAACGTCCGCCACGCTGATGACACAGACTTCCAATCGTGCCGGTAATCCCGCCACTGGCAGGTCTTCGAGCACGGATTCGGCACCCGGGGAACCATCATAAGCAATCAAGAGTCGTTTCATGGTAGATGATTGATCGGTTCACGTTACGCAAACTCAACTCCACTTGCAATTCCATGGGCGTCTCTTGTTGGGCTCATCCGCAGAGATTGATTGCCTATCCTGGCGTCTGATCAGTAACTTCGTGCCATCGCATGACTCTTCACCTTGTGTCCTTTGTTCATGCTCTCGCATTTGTTCGAGGATGCCACAGATTTCTAATTTGCCTGGCGCTTCTCAAAGGCGTTTGGGGAAATGCCGGAACCGAGACTGCAAAGCACTGGGCCTTTCAACCAATCGTGCGGCCGGCGCTCCCCGCCGGAAACAGCACCAACGCCATCGACCGGTTTGTCCTCGCAAGGTTATTGAAGAGCGGTGGTCCGGTTTTTTCAGAAGCCAACAGGCGAACGTTGGTCCGCCGCCTCAGCTTCAATCTGCGCGGTTTGCCTCCATCACCGGCGGAAGTGTCGGAGTTCCTCGCGGATGTGGCACAGGACGCGTACGAACGGTTGGTGGAACGTTTCCTCGCCTCTCCGCAATACGGCGAGCGGTGGGGACGGCACTGGCTGGACATTGTGGGTTACGCCGACTCGAATGGTTATTTCAACGCGGACACGGATCGACCTCTGGCTTGGAAGTATCGAGATTACGTCGTCCGCTCGATTGCCGCGGACAAACCGGTGAATCGTTTCATCACAGAGCAAATTGCAGGCGACGAGTTGGCCGGTTACATCGCGGGAGGTGACGTGACTCCGGAGATGACAGAGGCCCTGATCGCAACGCATTTCTGGCGCAACGCACCTGACGGCAGCGGTGAGAGCGACGGGAATCCGCTTGAAGTCAAAGTGGATAATTACGCGGTGCTCGAAGGAAACGTCCATCTGCTCGGCTCGGCGTTCCTCGGGCTGACACTTCAATGCGCACGGTGCCACGATCACAAGTTCGAGCCGCTAACTCAGGACGATTATTACGCTCTGCAAGCGATCATTCGTCCAGTGTTCGACCCAAGCCGCTGGATCAAGCCAGACGAGCGCGTGATCGAAGCTGGCACCCGCGCCGCGCGCGATGGCAACCATAAACTCACGGCTGAAGTGGAGCGCGACCTCAAGACCTTGAACGCAAGCCTCGAGGGGTTGATCGGGCCATTCCGCAGACAAATGATCGAGGAAAACCTGGCGAAGTTCGTGGAGCCGTTTCGCAAAGATCTCTTGAAGGCGATCGACACGAAGGAAAAGGACCGCACCGAGTTGATGAAGTCGCTCCTGAAAACCAACGCGACGTTGGTTGATCTGAGTGAGGATACCGTGTTCAAGCGGTTTCCCACGGCAGCAACCGCGGCTCAACCGCTCAAGGTCGAGCTTCAATCCAGGCAGGCGGCGAAGCCGGTGCCGTTGGAACGTATCTCGGCAACGTTCGAGTCCACGAATTCACCTCCCGCGCATCATCTGCTCGTGCGAGGGAATCACGCGAGCGAAGGGAAGGAAGTGGCTCCGGGATTACCTCTGGCATTGCGCGGAACTGCTCTGCCTGGCGAAGGCCCGGCAAGCCTCGCGTCCACGATTTCTTCAGGACGCCGACTCTCACTGGCGCGGTGGCTGACATCAGCGGAAAATCCGGTTGTCGCCCGCGTGCTGGTGAATCGCGTGTGGCATTACCATTTCGGGCGGGGAATCGTGAGCACGATTGAGAATCTTGGGCAGGCCGGTGCAAAGCCGGCCAACCCCGGGCTGCTGGACTGGCTGGCGAGCGAGTTTGTCCGCTCAGGCTGGAGTTTGAAACATCTCCATCGGCTGATCGTGACGAGCGCCGCCTATCGACAGGCGAGTCAGGAAACATCAGGCGAACGTGAGTCAAGCATTGCTGTACCCGGCACTGACTCGCTGAACACTCCACCTCTGAACTCTGTGTCGGCAGGACTGCGCCGCCTCGACGCTGAATCGCTCCGCGACGCAATGCTCGCTGTGACCGGGGAACTCGACTTGAAGCAAGGTGGACCATACGTGCCTACAAAAGTTGATGGCGAGGGTCAGATCATCATTGATGAAGCCCTGCCTGGCGCGCATCGGCGCTCCGTTTACCTCCAGCAGCGCCGGACGCATCCGGTGGACTTCCTGGCCACGTTCGACGGCCCGGCGCACAACCCGGTTTGTGTCCAGCGCGTTCCCTCGACCGTGGCTCAACAGTCACTATCGCTGCTGAATTCGGAATTCATCCGGACTCGTGCCAGGGCTTTCGCCAAACGCCTTCTGAGCGGCACGAGCACCGACTCGATCAAAGATGTTGCGCAGAGCGAGGAGCATAGCCTCATCGAAAATGCCTTCGATATTGCCTACAACCGTCCGCCAGGCCAGGAAGAACTGGCAGCGGCGGAGAGCTTTCTTCGCGCCCAAGCAGCGGTTTATCCCGATCACAAAACTCCCCGCGAGCAGGTTTGGTCCGACTTTTGCCAGATGCTGCTGGCGAGCAATGCATTCATGTATGTCGATTGATTCTCCGTTTCACTGCAATCGCCGCGCGTTTCTCCGGGCGTCCGCTGGAGGACTCGGTTCACTGGCGCTGTCCCATCTGTTCTCGCTCGATTCGACGGGTCAATCGATCTCATCCCACGCGATGTCAGGAGCACTGGACGCAGCCCTGCCTTTGGCCCCGAAACCGCCGCATCATTGTCCGCGCGCGAAGGCGGTGATTTGCCTTTTCCAGCATGGCGGGCCGAGCCAGATGGATTTGTTCGACGTCAAGCCGGAGCTGAACAAGCGTGATGGGCAGGATCATCCGGGCGAGCTGGAAATACATTTCGACAAACAGGCTGGTAAGCTTCTCAAGTCGCCCTTCGGATTCCGGCGGGCGGGCCAGTGCGGGATGGAGTTGTCCGAGTTGCTGCCACACACGGCAGGAATCGCCGACGAGATCACCCTGGTGCGTTCGATGAAGACCGATTCAGTGGATCACGAATCAGCGCTGCGCATCATTCATAGCGGAAAATTTCAAGCAGGCCGGCCCACATGGGGATCGTGGGTTCTTTACGGCCTCGGAACCGAACGGCAGGATCTGCCTGCGTACGTGGTGTTGAGCGATCCAGGCGGGCTGCCGGTGGATGGATTGAAGAACTGGACTTCCGGCTGGCTGCCGGCGGCTTACCAGGGAACTCAACTTCGCAGCGAAGGAACGCCGGTTTTCAACCTCGCTCCGCCGTCCGATGTGCCTGCCGAGGCTCGCGCCAATCAGCTCCGGTTGTTGGATTCATTGAATCATTCTCATGCCGGCTCCCATCCTGGAAATTCCGAGCTGACCGCACGCATCCGCAATTTCGAGATCGCCGCTCGAATGCAGAGCGCCGTGACAGACGTGATGGATCTGTCGAAGGAGCCCGGGCACGTGAAACGTCTTTACGGCATGGATCACGCGAACAAGGCCACGGCCAACTACGCCAGGCGTTGTCTGATGGCGCGACGGTTGGTGGAGCAAGGCGTCCGGTTTGTCCAAGTTTATCTGAGCGGTCAGCCGTGGGACACGCACGACAAGAACGCCGAGAAACTGCGCGGTTTGTGTGAAATGACCGACCAGCCCAGCGCAGCCCTCGTGCTCGATCTGAAGCAACGCGGCCTGCTGGAAGATACGATCGTGCTTTGGACCGGCGAATTTGGGCGGTTGCCCGTCTCACAAGGCAAGGATGGCCGCGATCATAATCGCCACGGCTTTTCATTGTGGCTCGCTGGCGGTGGCTTCAAGAAGGGCTACATCCATGGTGCCACCGATGACTTCGGATACCGCTCTGTGCAGGATGTGGTTCGTGTTTATGACCTCCACGCCACACTTCTGCATGCACTGGGATTGGATCATCGCAAGTTGACCTGCCCGCACGAGGGACGGGACGACAGCCTGACAGACACGGTCGTGACGAACGCCGAAATTGTGAATCAACTGCTCGTGTGAGGCCGGTTAAAATCAGGATTCCCGTTTGACGGGTGCGTTCAGCGGGAGTTAAGTTGCCCCGCCATCCAACTCAACCCGATACCTTATGAGTAATCAAATGTCCCGCCGTTCCGCTTTGCGCAATCTCACCACTGGAGCCGCTGTCGCCGCCACCGCCACTTCACTTTCCCAACGACTGGGCGCTGCCGAAACGGCTCTGACCGGGATGAAGGGGCGCATTAACCATTCAGTCTGCAAGTGGTGCTACCCGAAGATCGAACTCAATGATCTCTGTGTGGCCGGAAAGAAGATGGGGCTGCAATCGGTCGAGCTGCTCGAAACCAAGGATTTTCCCACGCTCAAAAAGCACGGCCTCATCTGCGCGATGGTCAGCGGCGTGCCCGGTGGAATCGAGAACGGCCTCAATCGTTTGGCAAACCACGACAAAATCGTCGCATTCTATGAAGACGTGGCACCGAAGGTTGCGTCCGCTGGTTTCAAGAACATCATTTGTTTCTCCGGTAACCGCGGTGGGATGTCCGATGAGCAGGGCTTGGAAAACTGCGCCGTCGGCCTCAAGCGCATTACCGCCATTTGCGAAAAACATAACGTTGTCTCCGTCATGGAACTGCTGAACAGCAAGGTCAATCACAAGGATTACATGTGCGACCACACCAAATGGGGCGCGGAACTTTGCAAGCGCGTCGGCTCGGAACGCTTCAAACTGCTCTACGACATTTACCACATGCAGATCATGGAAGGTGACGTCATCCGCACCATTCGGGAAAGCCACCAGTACATCGCTCATTACCACACGGGCGGTGTCCCGGGCCGCAATGAGATTGATGAAACACAGGAACTCAATTACGCGACGATCATGAAAGCCATCACGGAAACCGGCTTCAAAGGGCACGTGGCTCAGGAGTTCATTCCCAAGCGCGATCCGCTCGCCTCGCTGGAACAGGGCGTCCGCATCTGCGATGTGTGACAATCCGGGAAGGCGGCCCTCATGTCATTTGTCAGCGGGTTTGCCCGTTGACGGTTCCTTACCCCTCCAGTTAACTCCGCACATGCGTCTGCTGTTCATTTTTGCGTTGGGAGCATTGGCTCTCGCTGGATGTCGAAGTCCAAATTCAGCCGGGGATTCTTCCGCTCAATTTCAAGCGAAGCCTGAGCGCGTCTCGCCCAGGCGGGGCGATAAGCCAGCCGCCAACAGTCCTGCTCCACGCCCTCAGCCGCTGCCTCGAGTCACGCCGCTGAATGAATACTCCGGACGGATTGTCTCTGTGAATCCAAGCCTGAAAATTGTCGTTTTGGAATTTCCACTCGGCGGCTTCCCGCCATTGGACATGAAGATGAGCGCCTATCGACAGGGACAGAAAATGGCTGAGGTGAAAGTAACGGGGCCTTCCCGCGATCAAAACATCGCCGGGGACATTCTGGCAGGCGAGGCGCAGGTGGGAGACGAAGTTCGTGGAAACTAGCCTGCTTCGCCTCGTGCCCGTTCATCAACGCTTCTTGCTCCGTCCGTCAGGCGCGACGTTCGGGTTCTGATGCTGCATGAACCACTCGTAGAGCGCCGGATTATTGTAGGATTCGGTCCAGGAGTCATGACCGGCATCAGGGTAAATGGTGAGTTTCGCGTCGTTTCCGATTTTGCGCAGTGAACTTACCATTTTCTCGGATTGCTCCAGTTTGACTGTGGAATCCTTTGCTCCGTGAAACGCCCAGACAGGAAGCTCCTTGAGCAGGCGCAGTCTCTTGCCTTCGGCCAGCAGGATGCCGAGATTGTCACCGCCGCCGCAGATCGGGGCAATCGCCGCGAACTTCTCCGGATACTTCAAACTCAGGCTCCATGAGCCGTATCCGCCCATGCTCAAACCCGTGAGATAAATCCGGCTTTGATCCACCTTATACTTGCGCGTCACTTCATCAAGCAACGTCAGCAAAACATCGATCGACCATGATTCACCCGGAGGGCACTGGGGGCTCACGACGATGAACGGAAACTCGGGCTTCGATTGGACAATCTTGGGAGGTCCGTGAACAGCGACAATACTCAGGTTGGTGCCGCGCTCTCCGGCACCATGGAGAAACAGAATCAGCGGCCAGCGTGTGGAGCCTCGAGGTTTGTAATCGTTCGGCAGATACAAGAGGTAGTCCGCCTCCACATTTTTGGTGATTCGTCGCTGAAAGTTTCGGGCTTGTTGGTTCTTCGGCATGGTATCCGCGCCTTGCAACGCGGAGAAAGTGAACCCAGCGACAGTGAGCAAAGCAAGTGTGGTTCGAATTCTCATGTTGTGTGACAGACTGAGGAAACCGAAAACGCGCCCTAATGACAAGCATTCAAAACATTGTCAGCAAAGTGTGTTCTCTCACGGGCTTCTGTGCTTGTTTCCATCAAGGTCAATTGTTACCCGTAATCCATTCAAACAATCTGAAGACTGATCCTTCAAATCAACCGCCCCGCATCCCCGCGGTAATCTTCTGTGACGCAGCAGCCAGCGGTCTGAAAATCGCGGCGCTGACATTGCTCGACCGGCTGGTGGTGGCGGTGCATCGGGCGGGCGTTGATTCAATCGCGATTGTAACGCGCAGGGAAACGCCGGCATTGAAGCGCGCCGCCGCACTCGGAATTGCTGTGCGAATTGTTTCTGAGTCGCCGGCTTTGGACAGCCCGGCACTCCTGGTTTATGGCAATGTCCTCGTTCAGGCTGTCGATATTCGGGCGTTGCTTCGGCAGGGTGGCCGCCTCACATCCGCCGATGGCACGCCGCTCCCCATTGGCATACTTCCGACGGGAGATCCGCCTGATGAAGCCGCTTTGGATCGTCTGCCGGAATGTTCGGCCACAGGAGTGGCCTTGCGCGTCAGCGATAGCGCCGGAGCTCGTCAAGCCGAGGCCGCGCTTTGGACATCGCTCACCAGTTCATCCGATGGACTCGTGGACAAAGTGTTCAATCGCCCGTGCGGCCGTTATTTTTCAAAACTCCTGATTCACACGGCAATCAGTCCCAATGCCGTGTCGCTGACGTCCATTGGCATCGGCTTGGTGGCGGCGTGGTTCTTTGCAATGGGCAGCCACCAGGCCATGCTCCTGGCGGCAATTCTTTTTCAGTTTTCCGCCATAGTGGATTGCGTGGATGGCGACATCGCCCGGGTGTTGTTCAAGGAATCTCCTTTCGGCAAGTGGCTGGACCTGGCGGGTGACCAGGTCGTGCATGTCGCGGTGTTTGCGGCCATTGCCATCGGGTTGGCACGGACGGGTGAGTCGCCTTGGACACTCTGGCTGGGGATCAGCGCGGTGCTCGGGGCGGTACTGTCGTTCGTCGTAGTTGTTCGCGGCATGCGCCAGCCGGCGAATGACCGCAACCGGCTCCTTCAAAAATTGATCGATGCCGCCACAAACCGCGACTTCTCCGTGCTGGTTCTCGCACTGGCCTTCTTCAACCGGCTTGAATGGTTTCTCTGGATGTCAGCCATCGGCAGTCATCTGTTTTGGATGACGGCGTTCATGATGCAATTCGGCTCACGGACAAGGGAACACCGGGCGCAATGAAACTATTCTGGAAGGCCGCGGTTCTGCTGGCTGGGCTCGCTCTGTTTGGCTGGTACCTGACGAGCGCCGATTTACGATCGGTCGCCGAAGTGCTGGTTCGCCTCGGCTGGCTCGCACCGTTGATCCTCGTTCCTTACTTCGTTGTTTATGTGGTGGATTGTCTGGGTTGGAAGTTTTGCCTTCCGGCCGGACTGAAAGTTTCGTTTCCGACGCTCTTCCGCATTCGTTGGTCCGGTGAAGCGGTGAGTAATACCCTGCCATCCGCTTACGTCGGAGGTGAGTCGGTGAAAATTTATCTACTGCGAAAATACGGCGTTGCCTCCTCATTGGGTGCCACAAGCGCCGTCGTTTCAAAGACCGCGCAAACGGTGGCGCAAATGTTTTTCATTCTTCTGGCTGCCATTGCCTTCCTCAAACTCGCCGGCGAGAAGCCCGGACTTCGCGCCGGCATGATGATGGTGCTGGCCGGTGGTGTGGCTGTGCTGGCGGGACTTTTCTGGATTCAACGGCGCGGGTTGTTTGCCTCGCTGCTGACTCTCGTCAATGCGCTCCATCTTAAGATTGCCTGGCTCGAAACCCGTCGGGCAAAGATCCTCGAGGTGGACGACACAATCACCTGCTTTTACCGGAATCATCGTTCTCGATTCTGCGCTTCAACGGGCTTCTACTTTTGCGGCTGGATGCTGGACACGACGGAAATTTACCTTGTGTCGCAACTGCTCGGAATGCCCATCCTTTGGACGCAGGCCCTGGCAGTCGAAGCGTTCACCGGCGTGGCGAAAATGCTTGGCATGTGGGTGCCAGGATCATTTGGTATCCAGGAATCAGGCATAGTCATGCTAGGACGCCTCGCGGGATTGCCGGACACATTGAGCGTGGGCTATGCGCTCCTTCGCCGGGGCCGTGAAATTGTTTTTACGCTAGTCGGCTGGCTTTTGCTCTATGGCAATCATGTCAGCCTGCGGGCGATCCGAAGCGGAGCCGTTTCCGCTGATAAACAATTGCCAGTTTATTGATCACAATTATCAAACAATTCATGAACGCCATACTCTACGCCGCCGGACGAGCTCAACGATTGGGAAAGCTGGGGGAAGAACGCCCCAAGATCCTGATTGAAATCGGCGGCAAAAGCCTGCTGGAGCGTCATGTGGAAATCCTCGCCAAATGTCGCCTGCCGAAGCTGTTCGTCGTCACAGGCTACATGAGGGAACGATTTCAGCCGATCTTTCGAGATCTCCAATCCCGCTACGGCGTGGAGATCGCCGAATTGTTCAATGCCGACTTCACCGAAGGGAGCGCGTTGAGCATGCATGCCTCGCTGCTGGTGCTGGAGCAGGTCGAGAAAGACATTCTGCTCATGGACGGTGACGTGCTTTACGACGTGCGAATGTTGGAACGGTTGATTCATTCACCCCATCGCACAGCGCTCCTGGTGGACCGCGGCTACGCCACCACCGATGACGATCCGGTGCTGGTTCCGATGCGCAATGGGAAGCCATTCGACTTCGTCAAGAAATGGAGCGGAACCGCCGACAGCATCGGTGAATCCATTGGTTTCTTCAAAGTGTCCGCCTCTGACCTCCCGCTGTTGATTTCCGAAACCAAGGCTCGGAGCGTTGGTCTGGGGCGCGCCGATTCTTATGACGCGATCCTTCAGATCCTTGTGAAGGCGGGCCTCTTCAGTGCCGAAGACGTCACTGGCCTTCCGTGGACGGAAATCGATTTTCCAGAAGATCTGGAGTATGCAAATCGCGTTGTTCTGCCGGCATTGAAGCGGGCTGGCTGAAGATTCGTGGTGAGGAGGACCAAGCCTGTCACTGGGAAATCTTCGACACGTGCAAATCATCAAAGCGGATCGGCGTGCCGGCGAATGGGCTCCCCCAGATCCCGGACCTGCCGTTCGACGCTTCCTGCGCATCATCGAATTTAATGGCCCATTTCTCGGGCTCCTTGTCGCCCTGCATCCACACTTTTCCTTCGGCCGTCCACGCTCCGTCTTTGACTTTCCGGACCTGCAATTTGAGTTGAGTCCACTTGCTTGATTGCCACTCGAAAGGGATTGTCGCTTTCAAAGATTCTCCACGGTAAAGCTCGACCGCCTTTTTCGCGGGAGCGACCTGGAGTCGGTATCCGCCCTGTCCGCCAGCACCGATACCGAAAGTCGGAAACCGTCGTCCCTTGCCTGTGCCAAAGATTCGGGCACTTACGCGAATATTCTCTTTCTCTGCCGGGCCAAATAATACTCCGAATGTCTCCAACGGCGCGCCCGGCAGCTCGATGAACTTGTTCCCTTCCTCCGTTCGTATTTCAAATCCCCCTTCAAGCACGAGGAAATCCTCCGGCAGGGGGCCGGGCGCGGTTTTTTCAAAATTGTTTTCGTAAAGCGGCTTGCCGTCTTGAGCCTGCAGTCCCCATGCGAGCAGCGCGCTCAATCCCGCCGCCATTCCGAATGTCCTCAATCTCATGTTCATCGTTCGCCTCATTTGCTTCATAACTTTCAACTTCTTGCTTGTGACTTTTTTCTCCTGACTCCCGTTACTTGACTCCTGCTTTTCCACATCATTCGCTCCTCAGAGCCTCAATCAACTTCCCACGCAAGGCCAGTGCTGCCGCAACCCACGTCCACACCGCCCCGCTCACAAGCACCCCGCCCAGCGTGAGCGCCAGCGACATCACTGGAAACTCGCCGCGTGGCGAGAGCAAAGCAGGCAACACCGCCACCAGAGCCGCCAGCACACCGACTCCCAGGCCCATCAAGAGCAGCGCTCCATGCTCGGTCACCACGAGCCGCTGGACAGCACGACGTCTGAAACCCACCGCCAGCAACACCGCCAGTTCGCTCCGGCGCTCCAGAACATTGCGCAGAACCACGACACCCAATCCCACGCTGCCCAGCAACAAGCCCAAACCACCCAACACTTGAAACGTGTTCAGATACGTGTTTTGCACCGCGTTCAGGGATGCCAACCTTGTTGTTGTGGCCGTCAACTCGAAGCCTACGTCCTGCATGGCGCGTGTCAGATTCGGCACAAACGTGTCCTTCGACGGAGCATCAATGAGGAACATTCGATAGCCGGTTTCGCTGGGGAAGCGTTCCTTGAATGAATCCTCGGAAATGAGCAGGCTGCCCTGGAGAATGGAACTGGCCACCGCCCCGACGAGGCGCACTTTGAACTCACGCCCGCGCTCGTCGGTGTATTCAAGCGTGTCGCCGAGTTTCTTGCCCAGTGCCCATTGGATGGAAGCCGCGTCGCCAATCGCCGGAATGGCGCCGTCCTGATGTGACTCAGCCAGCAAACCCCAGGGATCTGCCCGCTCGAAACCCTTGGCAAAGCCAGCGAAGCTGAATGCATTCAATCGTTGCAGTTCCACCGGCTCCACTCCAAGGAGACGCGGCCTTTGCGCTCGGTTCAGATTCAAACAGCTCGCGTCATCTCCGTCGCGCACCCGCATCTGAACAAAGTTGACCCCGGCCAAATCTTTCTCATCCAGCCCAAACTCCTCCCGGCCCGACTTGGTGTTCAAGCTCACCACCACAGGCAGGCTCGATTCGCCGATGTAGCGAAATCCGCCCGTCCCGGAGGAACGTTTCGTCGCATCCTTGTCCGAATCCAGCCTGAACGCCCCGATCGATGTGATCAGAAAACTTCCGCAGGCCAGCAGCGCGATGACCGCCAGGCTTCGCTTCCGCCGTCGGGCAGCGTTGCGCAACGCAAGTTCACCCAGCGACGGCACCGCACCCGCGTGTCGGAGCAACCGGCGTAAGAATACTGATGAGAACGCCAGTCCGCCCATCAACAGCAGCGCCCCTACACCAAAGAACAAACCAGCGTGGGAAGTCCGGTTCGTGGCGAAGGCGAACGCGATTAGGCCCAGTGCTGCTGCGACGCTTAACAAGCCAGCCCAGCCAATCCTCCCAATCGCTGCGAAGGACC
Source organism: Pedosphaera sp. (assembly GCA_009695275.1). Taxonomy (GTDB): domain Bacteria; phylum Verrucomicrobiota; class Verrucomicrobiia; order Limisphaerales; family F1-12-MAGs170; genus F1-120-MAGs170. The sequence goes on from SIBF01000004.1 coordinate 21,493, forward strand.
ATCGGGCTCCAGCCTTTTCTCGAGCCGTGTGGATTGGTAAATCAACCTTCTGCTCTCGATCTGTTGTGTCCGATTTGCCATCTCCATCCTGGACCTCACCACCCGCCAGCAGCACTCGCGCCGGCTGGCGCGCCTGCCTCCGCAGCGCGAACCAGATGACCAACGCCGCCACAGCCGTGCCCGCCACCGCACCGATCACCAGTGTCATCGGCTCCGCATGATAGCGCAAAGGCGAGGTGCCCACCGCGCTCCGCCAGATCGTCGAGAGGCCCCACAACATTCCCTTTGCGTAGGCGATTCCGCCTGCCACGCCCATTACCGCGCCCAACGCCGAAAGCACCACGCCCTCGGCCAGCAGCAGCCGCCGCACTTGTTTGGGCTGAAACCCAAGCGCCAGGAGCGTCCCGATTTCCGGCGCGCGTTGCTCGACGCCGAACTGAAAGAGCATTGCCATCAGGATCAACGCCGCACCGATCAGGAAAAAACTGAACCCGAGAAACAGTTGCCCGAAGTCCTGCCCTTGATTCGCCGCCGCCAACGCTCGCTCGCGCACTGGCTCCAATTTCAATCCTACATCCTCTGGGTTCAGATTCGCGCGAGTGTTCGACTCGATGGATGCGCGTAAAACTTCCGGAGACGTGTTCGTCGGCACCAGCCAACGGATCGCCGTCAAGTTCCCGAAGCGGTTTGACCACATCTTCTGCCCCGCAGCCAGCGTGATGAAGGCCTTGGGTGTACCGCGATGATTTTTCCAATAGGCTTCGTCCTGATCGCGAATCTTGTGAGTGAGCTTGAAGCCCGCATCCCAATCATGCGTGCTCTCCGCCTTCGCGATGCCCGGGAACTCCGGCATCAAGGTTCGGTCCGCGTGCAAGCCTTTCAGCGGCACCACGCCACGGACGCGAAACGAATTCGTCCGCTCGATCAACTGGCTGCCCGAGTCCGCGAGGTAATAACTCAACTCGACCCGATCTCCTGCCCGCACTTTCAAATCTTCGGCTAACCACTCGTTAACCAGAATCTCGTCGTCCGCCATGTCCACCGGCACCCACGGCGCACCCGTGGCCGTGATCATCGAGTAAGGTGCTGCCCGCTCGCCTACACGGATGAGGTTCACAAGGTAGGTGAGGACGCCGATGCCGTTGGTTGTAGCTCCCGGAGTCGAAGGCGCGCTGGCTCCTGATGCCAGAAGCGCGGGTGACCCGCCTTGCGGAATGGGAGCGGACCCTTGCTGTGACCCTGGGGTGGCGATGATTGAGGACGCCACTCCCGTTCCGTCCGGCAGGTTTCCCGCGCCACCCTTGCTGTAACCAAGCGCGGCAGCAATGACGGGTGGCTCGAGGAAAATGCGGCGAGTGTTGAGCTCGACCATTGTCAGGTTCGTTTCGGCATTAATCCCTGAAATGCTGGATTGAGTCATCCGTACGGTTAGCTCGGCATCAGAAAGCTTCCAAGCTTCCGCCAATCGCGGCTCAATCGCATCGACGGTTTCCCTGGATGTGACGGGAACGCTGTATGGGATTTGAGGAGCTGCTCTCGGACTGATCCAGCGTCTTTGGGAGATCACCTCTCGCATCGTTTTCCACCAGTGTTGTGCCGGAGAGGGCTCATGCAAGCGGTAGGCCGAGAAAGGGAGAAACAAGTTAGCACGTCCATCCACACCAGCCGCTTTGGCCAGTTCATCCAAATTCATGAAAGCATTGAACGATGCAACGTGGCTGTTTCTCAGGCCGAAATTCTCAAGAAATTGCCGGCCCGGTGGCTGAACCATTCTTCCTACGGTCATTCGCAATGCCACGGAAGAATCATTGCGAGAACTGATCACAGCATCCCTCGAAAGCGCTGCTGGTTTGGATATGCGGATGATGATGGAGTCTCCCGCACGTACATCCAAGTGGCGCGTGAGGGTGCCATTCAGCCAGACGGTTCCTGGGAGGAGTAGATTCCCCGTTGGAAAGAAAGTACAGTTTGTGATGCCGTAGAGATGAACGCGATTGGCCCGTGCCGCCGCGTCCTGTCGCACAGCCGTCGCAGGCAAGTCCAGCAGCACAGCACCAGACATCGGAACCCCCCACGCCAGATCATCGGACATGTTCCGCTTTGGCAAAGCCGCTACAACGCTATTTTCCAAACGAGCGGGCAAGTCCTGTTCAAAAAAGCGATCACCGGAATCGATTATCGCATCTGCGCTCCCCAGCCTTTCCAACGCCTGCTCACGCAAGCTGCCGCGCACCGAGTCGCCCACCACGAGCGCGCCCACAAGCACCGCGCTGCCCACCGCCGCGCCAAGCAACGCGCCGAGGTGCGACCGTGCATGGAACCGCAAACTCCGCAGGATGAGCGTCCGGGTAGTCATTCAAGCTTTCCATCCCGCAGTTCAAAGACTCGTTTCATCCGGCGCGCAAGATCGGGCGCATGCGTCACCACGATCAATGTCACCCCTTCCTCGCGATTCAGCTCCACCAGCAGGTCGCTGAGTTTCTCCGCGGAAGCGCGATCCAGGGCACCGGTCGGTTCGTCAGCCAGCAAGAGTTTGGGCTGGTTGATCAGCGCGCGAACCACGGCCACACGCTGGCGTTCACCGCCGGACAGTTGACCTGGCCGATGCGTCAACCGCTCGCCAAGGCCGACCCGGGCGAGCAGCCGTCGCGCGCGCGCTTCGGCACCACTGCGGAGACTTGCTTCTTTCGTGGCCAGCACGGGCACAAGGACGTTCTCCAGCACGGTGCATTGCGGCAGGAGGTGATGCCCCTGGAAGATGAAACCGATGCGCCGATTGCGGACGGCGGCGAGCTGATTTTCGTCGAGCCGGCTCAAGTCCTCATTGTCCAGAAGTACTTGACCGGAGCTGGGTCGATCCAGCGTGCCGATGATGTTGAGCAAAGTGCTCTTGCCCGATCCCGATGGTCCAACGATGGACGCTGATTCGCCGCTTTGCAGATCAAGGCTGATCTCTTGAAGCACCGCCAGTTCGCCACCTCCGTCCGTCGAAGAATACCGCTTGCTGACCTTGGTCAATCTGAGAACGGGAGGCGCGTCTGGCATGGACGTAAGTTAGGCGTGGATGCCACAGTGACAAATATAAATTCATTATTCATCGATTTCATGTAACACGGTTCTTTTGACTTCAATTCCTCCGGCTCTTAACCTTTCTCAAACGAAGAGCCGAAGCTCCTGATGACAACCATGACAACAGAAAAACAGCCCAGTTCTGCAATCCTACTTCCAAAGCATCTCCAAATGCTCCTGCTTGGTGCCTCGCTGCTGGCCGCCACCGGTTGCGCGGCAGTGCTGGTCGGCGGTGTTGCTGCGGGTGCCGGTGCCGTAGCCTATGTGCGCGGTGAATTGAAATCGGTCGAAGCCGCCCCTCTGGAAAAGACATGGACCGCGACCCTCGCCGCCGTGAAGCAGCTTGAATTCGCAATCACGGATCGGTCGAAGGATGGACTCTCTGCCAAACTCAGCGCACGCGGCTCGGGCGATCGCCGCATTCAGGTGGAACTTGCAAAATCAGGGGAGAAAATGACGGAAGTTCGCATTCGTGTGGGTGTCTTTGGGAACGAGACCTTGTCCCGCCAGATTCTCGAGAAGATCAAGTCGCGGCTTTGAGCCGCGTTCAATCTCATCTGTCATCTGGTGAGCCACGAACGAATGCTGCGTGTGACCAGATCCGCCGCATCCTGCTGAACAAAGTGCCCCGCATCGGGAATCGTCACCAGCGTCAGATCGCGCTCCACGAACTCCCAGTTTCCGTTCAAGGCCGGGTGCAAGAGTGCCGTGTCCTTCAAACCATGAATCATGAGCACCGGGGACTTCACTTTCACAACTGGCGATGTGTCCTCCTTGTAGGGCTCGCGAGGATAATTCCGTTTGTAATAGTTCAGCATGGACTCGAAGTCCGAACGTTCAAAAGCCTCCACATAACGTGGGCGCGCTTCCAAGTCAGTCACCCAGAAAGTCAGCCCTTGCGCGGTCAGGTTGGTGTGGGCGCCGGGCTGTTGAAAGGTTCGCGCATACGCGCTGTTCTTCCGTTGCTCAGGATTGTTTGCCAGTTCACGCAGGATCCCACGAAAATGAGGAAGATTGAGGATGATCAACTTCTCCGTCAGCTCGGGATGCGCCATCGCAAAATTCCATGCCACCGCGCCACCCCAGTCGTGTCCGACGACAATCGCCGTCTTGCGTCCGCACGCGCCCACGACCGCAGCCACATCCTGCACCAACAGGCTCATGTCATAATTCTCCACGCCTTTGGGACGGTCACTGAGGTTGTAGCCACGCTGGTCGAGCGCCACGACTTGATGATCCTTCGACAGCTCCCGCATCTGGTGCCGCCACGTCAGCCAGTAATCTGGAAAACCGTGGATCATGATCATCAAAGGACCGGAGCCGAGACTCACGTAGTGAATGCGCACGCCATTGTTCGTCGCGTAGGCGTGGGTGACGAGGCGTTCGATGTCGAGCACACCAGTCTCAGCTGCGTGCAGTGCGCGGAAGTCTGCGAGGACGAGCCCGAACAGGATCGGGAGAAGCCGTGGGATAAATCGATGTGACATGTTGACGAAGAGTAGTGGAGTTTGGAGCGCTGAAAAGAAACTTTCGCCCACTGAGGCCAGCTTGCTGCCTATCTGGTGATCGCATTCGTGTTTAGAGATCGATGGCGATAATGAATGATCTGAAATTCCGGGCGGTCGTCGATCACATCCACTTTCGTGAACATGTCTTCGAAAGGAGGGAAGAACGCGTCCCCTTCGACGGTGCGTTTGACCACGGTGAGGTACAGGTCTGAGCACTTGGGAAGTGCCTGGGCATAAATCTGAGCGCCGCCGCAAATGAAAATGTCGTTGGGGAATTCCGCCGGATCGAGCTTGTCTAAAGAATTGAAAATCAGGATGTCCGTGGCACTGCCCCGAGCCAACGGCGTGAATCTCAGCTGGTACTCCCTCTTGATCTGCTTCCCAATTTCTTTGCCACCACGCCATTCCTTGTATTGGCCGAAGATTTCCGGATGGCTTCTGATCAATTGCTGCGGATGACGGGTCAGGATCAGGTTCGTCCGGTTCGGGAGTGGTTTGCCCAGACTTTCGAAGGTCTTTCTTCCCATCACAACAATGTTCCCAAGGGTCGTCTTCTTGAACCACTTGAAGTCTTCGGGCAGATGCCACGGAATCTGGTTGCCGACGCCGATCACTCGGTTCAACGACATGGCGGCGATGGCTTTGAAATGTTTCACAGCGAAGCGGCTTGAATAGTTCTCGGAGCGCTGATCAAGCGAGCAGTCGCACGAAAGGCGCGTACTCGTCGGGCACACGGATCTTCCTGCCCAGGGCAAATTGAGACAATACTGTGGTCATCCATTCCCGCGACGCCGACGCGTCGCGGATGACCAAGCAAGTGCCCGAGTCGTCCGTCGTCAGTTCATACTTGTTAATCGATATCTGGATGGGCGTGGCTTCGCCCTTGAGCAGAATTTCGCAGTGGATGGAATTATTCTTCGAATCGATGCGCAGGTTCAGCATACGTCCGTAATTGTTGATGAGTTTCTGGGCGGCGCGCTCGACAAGCATCGAGCCGGCGGCATCCCGTGTCCGGCCCAACCAGCCTCCAACCTTCTCAAGAGCGCCCTTCATCCTAAATCCGGCAGTTCAAACCGCGAAACACGCGAATTACGCGAAAGGAAAAGGAGTTGAATCGAAGAGCGTGTTCTCCCGTGGGTGAATCCGTCTTTTTCTCCAATCCGTTCTGTTTTCGCGTGGTTCGCGTATTTCGCGGTTCCAACTGTTTTTTCAAGTTCATCGGAAGTGTTCATCGGCCATTCAGTCGAGCAGGCCTCAAGGATCAAGGGAACAAGTTACAACGGTTTGGTGCGGGACAAGTCGTCCTTTACTGCCACGAAGTTGCCATCCTCGCAATGCTTGACAAAACCTTCCGTCACGGATTTCAAATCCTCCCAACGCGCGCGGATGGTCTTGGATTCCTCCTTTGAAATCGAGTTGTCGAACGCCGCTGTCGCGATCACGGCCAGCAAGTCGGCGAACTCCTGCACAATCTGGTTCGTAGCGGGGATGACCAGGTGTGGATGCGGCCAGTGCGCCTTGGGATTCTTGATGAAGAATCCGCCCGCCCGCTCGGATACCCACTGCGCCAGCCGGGTGTCGCCTGTCAGGCGGATGAGAGCGTCGATGCGATCGAGGGGATTCGTGGAGCCGCTGCCGTTTTCTTCCGGCGGTTCAGCCCACTTGTAAATCATCGAGAGAGACAACCCGAGTTCGGCGGCGATCTGCTTGGGACTGGACTCATGGAAGACTTCGCGCAACAGCTCGTGGGATTGCATGGCGGAAGGTTAGGAAGCAGCGCGCACGTGGCAAGCTTCAGTTTGCGACAACGGATCGGTTCTGACCAATTCCTCAACACCCGGTGCTTCGTCTCGTGGAAAGACGGCCTCCGCGTGCCGAGTCCTTCAAAGTTCCCGCTGAAGCTGCTTATGCAAGGTCATCCCTACAAACTGCGGAGGAACTTGTAGCAGACACTCAGCTCAAAATCGGTTTCCTTGCCAACGGTCAGAGACAGAATGAACACGACCACCCAACAAAGGCATGACTTCACGGAAGGCGTCCTCACTTCCAGCGCCGATCTGGCGGGGCTATCCCTTTCCTCCTTGCTGAAAGCGCCGTCGGAGAATCTACTGTGACCAACACTCAAACCAGCACTCAAGAAAGCGAGGGCTTATGGACCTGTTTCTAGTTTATCTCATTTGTTTCGGCGTCGGGCTGTTGTTCACCCTCGCCAGTGCGCTCATGTCGCACGACTTCGGCCACGACGTCACAGGCCACGACACTGGCGGCGGAGCGGACGGCCATGCCGAGGCGGGCTTCGGTTCGCATGATATGCCAGGCTTCGCCGCGCTCAGCCCCACAACCATCGCATCCTTCGTTACGGCGTTCGGTGGGTTCGGGATGATTCTTTCCAAGATCGAGGCGACGCAATCGCCGTGGTTGAGCGCACCCATCGCGTCGCTCGGCGGCTTCGCCATCGCGGCGTCCGTGCTTTGGCTGTTCCGCGCAGTGTTCCGCAAGACGCAAGGCTCCAGCGAATCACGCGTGGCCACGCTGGTCGGAATGAGCGCCAGCGTGATCACTCCGATCACAGCGGAAGGCGTCGGCGAAATTGCTTACGTGCAAAGCGGCACGCGCTACAGCGCCCCGGCGCGCGCCGAGAACTCCGTGGCCATCGCCAGCGGTGCCACGGTAAAGATCACGCGCATCGTGGGAACGCAGTTTTATGTCAGCAATCAATAGTCCGATCCCAGCACTGATTACGGATTACGAATTACGGATTACTCGTTACTAACCACCGACGACTGGCAAACTCTCACATCAACTCCACAACACCCATGCAAACCCTCCCACTCCTCGCCCAACTCAACATCCCCGGCGGCTTCGGCCTTGCGGCTCTTGCGGTCGTCGGCATCGTCATTGTCATCGTCATTTTTGGCGCTGTGTGGGCCAGCCGTTACACCAAGGTCGGCCCGAACGAAGTCCTCGTGGTTTCCGGCCGCCAGTACCGCGTCACCGATCCCGACGGCACGGTGCGCACACGTGGGTTCCGCATCGTCAAGGGCGGCGGCTCGTTCATCGTCCCGGTGCTGGAAAAGGTGGACATCCTCTCGCTGGAGCTGCTCACCATTGATGTGCAGACGCCCGAGGTTTACACCAGCAAGGGCGTACCGGTGAAGGTGGACGGCGTGGCGCAGATCAAGGTCAAGGGCGACGACATATCCATCGCCACCGCCTCTGAGCAGTTCCTCAGCAAGGACACCGCCGCGATCATGAACATTGCCACGCAGACGCTCGAAGGCCATCTGCGCGCGATCCTCGGCACGATGACCGTCGAGGAGATTTATCAGAATCGCGACGCCTTCGCGCAGCAGGTGCAGGAGGTCGCTGCGGGCGACATGGCGAACATGGGCCTGGGCATCGTGAGCTTCACCATCCGCGATATCCGAGACACGCAGGGCTACCTTGACGCGCTCGGCAAGCCACGCATTGCGCAGGTCAAGCGTGACGCCGTCATCGCCCAGGCCGAGGCCGATCGCGACGCGATGATCAAGTCCTCGCAAGCCACGCAAGCCGGACAGGAGGCGAAGTTCGCCGCCGACTCGAAGATTGCCGAGGCGCAACGCGATTATCAGTCGAACGTCGCACAGTACCAGGCCGCGGTGAACCAGAAGAAAGCCGAGGCCGACCTGGCGTATGATTTGCAAAAATTCAAGACTGGCCAGCTGGTGAAGGCCGAGGAAGTGCAGGTACAGATCATCGAGAAACAGAAGATGATCGAGTTGCAGCAACAGGAAATCCTCCGCAAACAGCGCGAACTCGAGGCGATGGTGCAGAAGCCGGCCGACGCCGAGCGTTACAAGGTCGAGACCCTCGCCAACGCACGGAAGTTCCAGCTCGAAACCGAGGCTGCGGGCGCCGCCTCCGCCACGAAGGCGACCGGCTTCGCACAGGCCGACGTCAACAAAGCCACCGGCATCGCCGAGGCCGAGGCAAACAAGGCCAAGGGTCTCGCCCAGGCCGACATCATCATGGCGCAGGGCAAGGCGACCGCCGAAGCCACGCGCCTCAAAGCCGAAGCCTTCCAGCAATACAACCAGGCGGCCGTGATCGAACTGCTCGTCAAGGTGCTGCCGGAAATCGCAGGCCGCATCAGCGAGCCGCTGGCGAAAATGGAAAAGATGATCATCATCAACTCCGGCAGCGGCCCCGGCGGCGGCGCAAGCAAGCTGACTGGTGACATCACGCAAATCATCGCGCAGCTACCACCCGTCCTGGAGAGCCTGACCGGCGTGAAGTTCGAGAAGCTTCTCGAACAAGTGCCAGCGCTGAAGAAGGCGATGGGGAAAGACGAGCCGAAAGCTTAACACGATTGACGCGCCAAGGTTCTGAATCCCAATTCACAAAGCAGTATGGCGAAACAATGGCTGATCTCCCCGCAACACGCGAAGGTTCGGCGCGTGCTGAGAACCGCCGGCCCGATTGTCCTCGTGATTGGAATTCTTTTCACGGCGACGGCGTTCGTCAGCTTCCTCGGCGCGATGGGCGGTCAAAGTGGACCTCCAAAGCTGTTCGGGTGCGGCTTTGTTGGTCTGCCGCTGATGTTCGTCGGCTCGGTGCTGTGCATGTTTGGATTCATGGGCTCAGTCACACGGTATGCCGCCGCCGAGCAAGCGCCGGTTGCGGCAGACACCTTGAACTACCTCTCGGACCACACTCAGGAAGGCGTCAAGACGTTTTCCAAAGCCGTCGCCCAAGGCGTTGTCGAGGGAATGCGTAACACACAAGGCCGGAAGCCAGCATCTGAGAAGTGACCGCTCTCGAACTTGCCGCAACTCAAAATCTCGAACGAAAGGATTGAACTTATGTTTGCAGCAATGCTGGGCGGCTTGAAAATCCTGATGGTACTGTTTCTCCTGCCTCTGTGCCTGGCCTTCTTCGCTTTCTGGGTCTGGATGCTCATTGATTGCATTCGCAGCAAAGCGTTGAGCGATGGTGAGAAAATCGCGTGGACGCTTGTCATCGTGTTCACCCATGCAATCGGGGCATTGATCTACCTCGTCGCAGGCCGCAAGAGGGCGTCTTGACCACCTCATGCGTCATGCGCCTTCTCGAAGCCATCATCGCCGCCAATCACCGCGCCGCTGCCGGTGACACAACCGCCGGGGTGAATCCCGGCGAGTTCGGCATTGCGTTGCCGATCGTGGCTTTGACGTGCATTGATCCACGGCTCAATCCACTCCTGCCCGAAGTGCTCGGCGTGCCGGAAGAGTCGTTCATCTGGTTGCGGAATGCGGGCAACATCATCACCGGACCGATGAGCAGCACGATGCGTTCGCTTGCGCTGGCATGCGCGGTCAAGGGCGGCAAGGAGATCGTCATCATTGGCCACACGGATTGCCTGGTGTGCAAGACGACGATGATGCAGCTCACCGACCGTTTTCGCGCCTTGGGCGTCGAGCGCGCAAGCCTGCCAGCGAATCTCAACGAATACTTCGGCCTGTTCGCCAGCGAACGGCAGAACGTGATGAAGGCCGTGGATCACGTGCGAAGCAGCCCGCTCATCGGCCCGCGTGTGCCAGTGCATGGATTGCTCGTGGAGATCACGACTGGGAAGTTGGAATGGATTGTTAACGGTTACCAGGCGCTCGAAAACGCTACGAGCACGTCGCCCTCGCCAATGCAGACCGCCGGCCCCATGCCCGGGATGAAACTTCCCGAATTCAAACTTGGTGAATTGAAGTTCCCCGAAGGCAAGATCGGCGGCGATGTGCTTCAAACCCAGAAGTGGCTTTCGCAAGTCGAAGTGGTAACGGCCGAATCCGAACAGTTGAAATTGAAAACGACTGAGCTGGAAACCAAGCCACCGCCGGTGAAACGCGGGCATGAGCCGCGCCCACCCTCACTTCCGCAGCTCCAAAAAGGGCAGGCGCCGCCGAAATTACACCAGCCTTTCACGAAGCCGAAGGAGTAGTAAACTGCGGGCGCATTGCTCTTTTCCAGCCTCGAGAGCATTCCATTTCGGGATTGCAGCTTGTGTGCCGGGCAAATCTGTGCTTCTATCCTGTTCAGATGACGGAAAACTGGCGCAACCAAATGCTGGGTTCTGGCACTGGTTACAAAGCCGTGCTGGCGGGGGTTCAGTTGCTCGTCTTCCTATCGCTGCTCTTTCTGGTTGCCTCGCGCGATCTCCACCTGACGTTCCACCCGAATGCGAAAGATGCCGATCACAATTGCGGCGTGACCTTGCTGGCCTCGGGCGGCCTCGAACCGGCTTCCAGCAATGTTGTGCTGCCGCGGCCACTCGGAGCCCCCCCTGCGCTGGTCGAATTTTCCTTTTCCCTGCCGTCATCGTTCCTTCGACTGCTTCCTCACGGTCGAGCCCCTCCGGTGGTTTGATCCGATCCTTTCGCCTTGGCTGAGATGGATCCCGTGTTAGGATTCTCGAGCAGTTCAAACCATTGACCTTTAACCCGCCTGCCGCGCGGGCGGGTTCAGATTGAAGCATATGAAGTCAAATTTCCTTTGGGCCTCGTCCCTCGCCTTGGGACTGGGTGCCCTGACGTGCTATGCCGATGATCCGGCAACCGTCGAAAAGTTACAGCAGCAATTGCAGCAGATGCAGGAGAACTTCAACCGCACCGTTCGCGAACAACAGACGCAAATCGAGGCGCTGAAGAAACAGTTGGATCAGATCCAACGGAAGGAATCGATCCAACCGAAGGGGACGATTCCATCCTCGCCGCCCAGTGTCGCGGTCCCATCGGCGCCAGCATCGGGATCCGAGACCAAGCCCTGGTCCCCCACGGATCCCATCCGAGTCGGAGGTCGCTCCGCTTACGTTGACCTGAGCATGGTGGGAACCTTCGCGGCCGGGACTTCGACGGCGCACGATATTGAGGGCGGCACACAGATGGGGGGGCACGACCCGAATCAGCGTGGGTTCACGACCCAAGGCGTGGAACTGAACCTGCAAGGCGCGGTGGACCCCTATTTCCGCGGCAACGCAAACATCCTTTTCCAGCTCGATTCCGGCGGGGAATCGTTCGTGGAACTGGAAGAAGCATGGCTCGAGACCGTCTCCTTGCCCGCTAATTTGCAGCTTCGCGCCGGGCAATATCTGACAGAGTTCGGGCGGCTCAATACGCAACATCCCCACAGCTGGGGCTTCGTGGATGCGCCCCTCGTCAACGGCCGATTGCTGGGCGAGGACGGCGTGCGCAATCCCGGCATCCGGCTCTCCTGGCTGGTGCCGACTCCGTTTTACTCCGAGTTGTTCGTCGGCGTGCAGAACAGCCAGGGCGGCACGTCGGACAGTTTTCGCAGCGATCATGCGGGCGAACCGTTCCTCGGGCGCATCTGGGAAGAACGCGGCGTCGGCAGTCTCGGCGATATGCTTTATTCCACGCGCTACGCGATGTCCTTTGACCTTTCGGACACGCAAACGTTGCTCGGCGGAGTTTCGGCCATCTTCGGACCGAACAGCACCGGCGGGAATACGGACACTCAAATTTATGGCGCGGATGTTTACTGGAAATGGAAGCCCGCGACGGCTCATGCCGGCTTTCCGTTCGTTTCCTGGCAGACAGAGGCGATCTTGCGGCGTCTCCAAGCGGGCGCGTTCCGCAACGACTTCAACGGCAGCGGAACGTTGGACGCCGGCGAGGATGTGTTTGGCGACGGACTGATCCACACGGCCCCGCGGGAAGGGCTCACAAACTGGGGCCTCTACTCACAATTGCTTTATGGATTCCGCGAAGGCTGGGTTGGTGGATTGCGCGGCGATTACGTGGGACGAACCAGGCGGGCGAGCTATGAGCTGGCGTATGGCGACGATTCAGACCGTCTCAGCCGCTGGCGCATTTCTCCGAACCTGACGTGGTATCCCAGCGAATTCTCCAAAATTCGCCTGCAATACAACTACGATGACCGGGACAAGATCGGCGTCGATCACTCGGTCTGGCTTCAATTCGAGCTATTGCTCGGCGCCCATGCGGCGCACAAGTTCTGAATCTGAAACGAACATGAACTCGCCCGGACCGATTTTATGAAAACATTTCTCGCAACAGTTTTCGCCACGTTGATCGCGACGTCGGCGCAAGCAAAGCTCAATATCGTCGTCACGACTCCCGACCTCGCCGCAATCGCCAGGGTGGTCGGCGGCGACCAGGTCGAAATCACCACGCTCGCGCGACCTACTGAAGATCCGCACTTCGTGGACGCGAAGCCGAGTTTTATCGTCAGACTTAACAAGGCGAGCGTGCTCATCGAGGGTGGGGCGGAGTTGGAGATCGGCTGGCTGCCGCCGTTGCTCGCGGGGGCGCGCAATCCGAAAATCCAATCAGGCCAGCCTGGGCGTGTTCTCTGTAGCGATGGCATATCCATGCGGGAAGTCCCGACCACTCTGGATCGCTCGAAGGGAGACTTGCATGCCAGCGGTAATCCACACTTCATGGTTGATCCGATGAACGCCCGCATCGTGGCGCAGCATCTCGCGGATGCATTCGGCAAGCTGGAAGCGTCATCCGCAGGCATCTTCAGCGCAAACGCGAGTAAGTTCGGGGACTTGCTCGATGCAAAGATGCTCGAATGGGAGAAAACACTGGCACCTTTCAAAGGGCGCGAGATCGTGGCGTATCACAATTCGTGGCTTTACTTCGCGGAACGGTTTGGACTGAAGATTGAACTATTTCTTGAGCCAAAGCCGGGCATCCCGCCCTCACCCTCACATCTGGCGGAGGTGATTTCAAAGATGAAGGAGATGAACGCGCGCGTGGTCATCGTGGATCCTTACCTGAACCGCAAGACTGCGGAAACCGTGGCGCGCGGTACGGACGCCACCGTTCTTGACGTGGCACAATTCCCGGGCGGCGTGAAGGGAACGGAAGGCGGCTACATCGCGTTGATGGATTATCTGGTGAACTCGCTGGCGAAGGCTCTGGGAGACAAGAAGTGATATGGATGCGAATGATCCAACGACTTGGTGGCAGGTGCTGGCCGTAATGAAATGGCCTCTGGTTGCGTGCCTGATTCTACCGCCGCTGCTGGTTTACTTCGGCCTGCACATCATCCGGCGGGGAGTGATCTTCGTTGACCTTGCACTCGCGCAAGTGGCCACCCTGGGCGCGTGCGTGGCGATCCTGTTCCAATTTGACCCGCACGACTGGCAAAGCTACGCATTCTCTTTTGCGTTCACGCTCATCGGCGCGGCAATCTTCACGCTCACGCGCACGAAGGAACATCATCAAGTGCCCCAGGAGGCATTGATTGGCATCGTCTATGTGGTCGCGGCCGCGGGCGGGATTTTACTGCTCAACAACAGTCCGCACGGCAACGAGGAACTGAAGCAGACGCTCGTCGGCGAATTGCTCTACCTGCAAACGCCGGCGCAAGTGCTCCTGCCCTTTGCGCTTTTCATGGCGATCGGCGTCGTACACTTCATCTTTCGCAAAAAGTTTCTCACCATCTCATTCGAACCGGCGCTCGCCAGGAAGGAAAAGCTCTCGATCCGGGGTTGGGATTTTCTTTTCTACGCGCTGTTCGGAATCGTGGTTACGACGTTCGTTCACATTGGCGGTGTGCTGCTGGTATTTTCCTATCTGATCATCCCGGCGGTTTGCGCAAATCTTCTGGCGCGAGGCCTGATTCCGCTGCTCGCCATCGGGTGCGGGATTTCCACTCTGGGAAGTGTGCTTGGAGTGTACTGCTCTGGTGCATTCAACTGGCCTGTTGGAGCGGCGATTGTCTGCGTGCTCGGAGTTGTCCTTCTCGGTGTAGCAGTCGTCGCCAGTTTGCGTCGGATCAACCCGGATCCTCATGACTGATACTCGGAGTCGCAATTCCCATCAGTTGGTTTGATTTCCCTAATCTGATGATTCTCTCATCAATCAGCCGCGCGCTGGCAGCGCTCAAAAGTCAATTGTGCCTCCAATAAACGCTGCTACCTTGCCGCCGTGAATGTTTTAGTTATCGCGATTCTTATCGTGGCCGCCTTGGGCAATTCCGCCTCCTTGACGAAAGCGGCCCAAACAAAGGAACGTCAGAAAAGCTCCCAAAAGCCAGTTGCCAGCACCACGTACATAGACCCCATCGAGCACGAGTATGAGAAGCTTCTCGAACTCGACGACGCGGCTCAAGAGGAAGTGGACAAGTGGATTCGCGACGCAAAGGCCTTCGAAGTGAAAGGCTCTTCCCTGCCGGAAGCCATGCTGAACTCTAAAATCGAGCAGCGTTTCGGTGAGGTGAAGAAATCATACGAAACGTTTCTTCAGTTACACCCAAAACATGCGAAAGCGCGCCTGGCTTATGGAAGTTTTCTAAATGACATCCAGGAGGACGGAGCAGCCGTCACGCACTGGGAGAAAGCACGTGAACTGGACCCGTCAAATCCGGCAGCCTGGAATAACCTCGCCAATCACTACGGTCATCGCGGCCCGATAAAGAAGTCGTTCGAGTATTATGACAAAGCCATCGAACTCAATCCGAAGGAACCCGTGTATCTCCAAAACCTCGCGACGACCGTTTATCTGTTTCGGGATGACGCCATGGGACATTACCACATCACCGAGGATCAGGTGTTCGCCAAAGCCCTCGACCTTTATCGTCAGGCGTTGAAGCTCGACCCGAAAAATTTCCCGCTCGCGACCGACCTTGCACAGTCGTATTACGGCATCAAACCCCTGCGAACCAAGGAAGCCCTCGAAGCTTGGGAATACGCCGTCAAAGTGGCCAACGACAACATCGAGCGCGAAGGCGTGTACCTGCACATGGCCCGGGTGGAACTCAACTCAGGAATGTTTATTGCCGCCCGCCAGCATATCAACATTGTCACCAATCAAATGTATGATGTGTTAAAGGGCCGCCTCATCCGCAATCTTGCTGAGAAGGAAGCAAAAGCGAAGAAAGGCGATTCCGCAGGAGCCGCAAACACGCTCGGAACTTTAAGCTCTGGCGCCTCGAAGCCTTCCGCGTCCGCAATCGGCACCAGTCGCGAGCCTGCAAAGTAGCTCCACTGCGTCAATGACGGCAGTGACTCTCCACGGCAGAGCCGAAAGGATTGTCCTCAATCCCTCTCCGATTTCCGCGCTACGGCGAAACCGCCAGCCGTTCCTCATTCGCTTCATGCTTCATCAGGACGCCGTGCTCCTTGTAAGGCTTCAGCAGGAAGTGGGTGGCCGTGGAGATGACACCTTGAATCGTCGCCAGTTTTTCAGAAACAAACGTCGCCACTTCGCGCAGACTGTTTCCTTCGACGATGACCAGCAGATCGTAGCCTCCGGACATCAGATAGCATGACTCCACCTCGGGATACTTGGCGATCCTCTCCGCCAGCCGGTCGAATCCGCCTCCGCGTTCGGGGGTGATCTTCACCTCGATCACGGCGCGCACGCTTTCCATGCCGAGCTTTTCCTCGTTCAAAATCGTTCGGTAGCCGAGAATGACGTGATCCTGTTCGTAGGACTTGATCTTCGCCACCACTTCGCTCTCGGATTGATTGAGCATGGCGGCAAGTTGATTTGGTTTGAGCGCGGCGTTCTCCCGCAAAAGTTTCAGCAACGGTTCCATGCGTCAAAGCTACACACATTGAAGCCCGGCCGCCAAGAGCGCATTCATGTATTCCAAACACCGCAAGGGCTCTAAAACCCATCATCACCGACTTCCTGAGACCTCGACCGCCGCGTTCAAGCTCTTTGCGAAAATCGAACTTTCGTGAATCGACAACCAAAGAAGGCTGCGATCCAATCTCGCCGCTGAAAAACCATCCCTCACGCAAGCAATTCACGGACGACCTGCCCATGGACATCCGTCAGCCGGCGGTTCGCGCCGCTGTGACGGATCGTGAGGCGTTCGTGGTCGAGGCCGAGCAGGTGAAGCACGGTGGCGTGGAAGTCGTGGTTGGTGGTCACGTCCCGGGCAGCGCGCCAGGACCACTCATCGCTTTCACCGCAGGCCGCACCTGGACGCACGCCGGCACCGGCCATCCACCCAACGAAAGTTCCGCCGTTGTGATCACGGCCTTCGCTTCCTTGCGAGAACGGCATCCGCCCGAACTCGGTGTTCCAGAGCACCAGCGTGTCTTCCAACATGCCGCGCGCCTTGAGGTCTCGGAGCAGGGCGGCCACCGGCTTGTCCGTCGCGGCGCACATGGGCGGGAGTTCCTTCTGGATGTTCCCATGGTTGTCCCAATTGTTCGTCGGGCCACCCGCGCCGCTCCACACCTGCACGAAACGCACCCCCCGCTCGATCAACCGCCGTGCGATCAAGCAACGCCGGCCAAAGTCTTCGGTCACCTTGTCATCGAGCCCATAAAGCTGGCGCGTCAGCTCCGTTTCGCCGGTGAGATCGAACACTTTGGGCGCGCTGAGTTGCATCCGGGCGGCGAGTTCGTAGGAGCGAATGCGGCCATCCAGACGCGTGTCTCCGTCGTTCGCTTCGAGATGGCGGGTGTTCAATTTTCCCAGCAACGCGAGGCCGTCCGTGCTGGCGTCAGGCGTGAGGTACTTCGCCGTCGCAGGCGGACGCAGGTGCGCCATTGGTTCGGCGAGCGCGGTGTTGATGATTGTCCCCTGATGCTGCACCGGGAGGAAGCCGCTGCTAAAATTTCCCTTTTGGTTGTAGGGCAGTCCGCGGGCATCCGGCAGGACGACGAACGACGGCAGATCATCGCTCACCCGGCCCAGCGCGTAACTCACCCACGATCCGAAACACGGGAAGCCGGGAATCAGAAAGCCGGTGTTCATCAGGTAACTGGCCGGCCCATGCACGTTGGTGCGCGAAGTCATCGCCATGAAGAACGCGAGATCATCGACACACGTCGAGAGATGCGGCAACAGGCTGCTGACCCAACGACCACTCTGGCCGTGTCGTCGAAGCTCGAACTGCGGCTTCAACACCTTGCCTGGCTCGCTCGTCGGGGCCTCGACGCGCTGGCCGCCGCCCGGATCGAACTTCTCTCCCGCGCGTTTGAACAATTCCGGCTTGTGATCGAACAAATCCATCTGGCTCGCGCCGCCGTTCATGAACAACTGGATGACGAATTTCGCGCGCGGCGGATGATGCGGGATGAGCGGATGGCTGACGGCTCCTTCAGCGAGCAGTTTCTCGGTGCCGAGCAATTGAGCCAGCGCGACACCGCCAAGTCCGCCTCCGAAACGCCACAAGAATTCGCGGCGGTTCAAGGCCTGGGAAGTAAGTTGGCCAGCGTTCATTGTTTCATTTTGTTTCCGCCACAGAGGTGTGGTCATGGATGATCCGCCAGCCTTCGGGCATTTTAAGCAGGATGAGCGTGAAGACTCCGGAGCCTTCACCATTCGCACCTTTTTGGTGCCAGCGGCCAAAGGCCATCGCGGTGTCCGGCGAAAGAATTTTAATCTCCACGTTGGAAAAAGTTGTGGTACCCATCGCCGCCGGATCGGCGTAGCGCTTCCGATAGCGATCAAATACCTGCTGCCACCCAAGCATGACGTTACCACCGGACGCGAAGCGCGTTGTGTCCGATTTCGCGTAGCCTTCCATGAACCCGGCCAGATTGCCCACGTTCCAGTCGCGGACCTGTTGAGCCAGCATCCCACGGATGGCGGCTTCTCTGGACGCTACATTCGTCTGTGCCTGGGGCGTTCGGCAGCCGTTGACTGCCAATGCTGCTGCCAGCATTGCGATGGCGAGGAACAGGAATGAAAGTCTCATGGCATCAATTCACAAACACGAATTCATTGCTGTTGAACAGGAGCCGGCACAGGTTGGCCAGTCCATGTTGCTTTGCGTAGGCCGACAATTCGCGCGCTTCATCGGCATCCGGTAAACGCCCCCAGGTCCACTCGCAAGCTTCGTTGATGCTATGTTCCAGACCGGTTGCCCCACGGTCGAGCTGCGAGGCAAAGTGTTCGGCATAGCGGACCGTGAAGGCACTGTTCCAAAGCGCGAGCGCTTGTTGCACAGTCACGGAGTTGTTGCGCACCGGGGCGAGTTGATCACCCGCCGGGCAGTCGAGCGCGTCCATCATCGGATCCGGCAAGGTGCGGAAAAGGAAACGATACACGCTGCGCCGGCGGGCCATGTCGCTATCCACGTCGAACTTTGTGTAATCGACTTTTGGCGTGACATGAATGCCTGGCTGCAGATCGAATTGCTGATCGCTCGGCCCACCCATGCGCAGCTCCAGCCGGCCGGACATGAGCAGAATGGCGTCACGCACCTCCTCGGCATCGAGCCGTGTGCGGTTCATGCGCGAGAGGTAGCGGTTGTCGGGATCAGTCGTGTCCAGTTTTCCAGCCGCCTGCCGGTAACTCGCGCTGGTAACGATCAATCGATGAAGCTTCTTCAACGAGCCCCCGGCGTCGTCACGGAACCAGACTGCCAGCCAGTCCAACAACTCGGGATGAGTGGGTGCCGATCCCATGCGTCCGAAATCGTTGACTGTCTCGACAATTCCGCGCCCGAAATGAAGGTGCCAGATGCGATTGACGATGGAGCGCCACACAAATGGATTCTCGGGATGCGTGAGCCAGCGAGCCAGGGCCGCACGGCGGGGACCTTCGACCTTCGCATCAGCGATTGCGAATTGACTCGGCAGCGCGCGCGCACAGGAGAGAGTGCCTGGAGATGCGAGTTCGAGAGGCTTCGTGATTTCGCCGCGCCGCAGCATTCGCACTTCTCGTGGAGCACCGGCAGGCTTGTGACTGGCGTCCGGGGGGAAATCACTCGCTCCGGCAAAGACCAGCGCAGGCTTTGGAAGCCGGGAGAGGTCGCGCGTGATCCGTTCGCGTGCGACGAACGTGGCGAGCTGCAAGCGCTGCTCTTCGGTGCGTTCGCGTGGGGCGATCTTCACGAGCTTGTCGATCGTCTCGGGAACGATTCTTACGGGCACTGGCGCATCAGTGATTGCCAGCCGCAGGCGTCCGATCAGATGCCCTGCGCCATGAAGTTGTTTCAGCGTGATGACAAGCTTCGAGCCGTCCGGCACGGACGCGGCTTGAGCAAGTTCGAAAACAGCCTGGTGCGACTCACCTTCACGCGGATGAACTCCCCACGCGGTCTTCTCGTCGCTGTCCAGCGCGTGACGGATCGTCCATCCGTCCTGATCGAAATCCGAACTGGCGTTGGTGAGGGAGAGCACGCGCGGAACTTCCGCCCCGCGCTCAAACAGGAACGCCTGAAATTCGCTGAGGTGCAGGTTGCCATTTTCATTCCTGCCCGGCCCGCTCTTTGGCAGGCGCTCATCCGCCAGTAATTCGAGACGAATTGCCGTCAGTTTTGGCAGGCCAACGCTCGTGGTGATCGTGTAGGTGTCCCGCTCCGGACGCGTGCCACTGGCGAACAACGACGCGTCCGATTGCCGCTTCAACGTGGTCCCGTTGGCCGAGAGGAACGTCTCCGGTTCCAGGACTTGCCATGCCGGCGGGTGGTGCTGTTGTTCCTCCCAGTCGGCGACGTCGCGCGCCGCCGCATCACTCAACAGAAGCGCGCGGTCACCCTGAGCGGCGCGCTTCAAGAACTCCTGCAACTCGCGCCTGCGCTGGTGAACCGTCTGATCGGGATCGTAAAAGCGATTAGCCTTGTCGGTGCCGGCGAACACGGCTTGGAGCGCGTAATAATCCCGCTGCGGGATTGGATCAAACTTGTGATCGTGGCAGCGGGCGCATTGAACAGTCGTGCTGGTGAACGTCTGCATCACCGTCGTCACGATGTCATCCCGATCAATATAGCGGGCACTCTGGCGATCCAGGGTATCTTCGCGAATGTCACGCAACGAACTTTCATCCCACGGGCCTGAGGCCAGCAGTCCCATCGCCACGATCCCTTGCGGGTCTTCAGGGAACAGCACATCCCCCGCGACCTGCTCCTGCACGAAGCGTGGGTAGGGTTTGTCCGCGTTGAACGCGCTGATCAGGTAATCGCGGTAAGGCCACGCGTTCGTGCGGATGCGATCCTGATCATGGCCGTGGGTCTCGGCGAAATGAACCGCATCCATCCAGAGCCGCGCCCAGCGTTCGCCAAAGCGCGGGCTTTCGAGCAGGCGGTCCACCAGCCGCTCGTAAGCGTTCGTTGAGGTGTCGTTGAGAAACGTGCTGATTTCTCCCGGCGAGGGTGGAAGACCCGTGAGGTCAAAAGAGACGCGGCGAATGAGTGTCCTCCCATCCGCTTCGCCTGCCGGCTTGAACCCCTTTTGGTCCAGCCTGGCCAGGATGAACTCATCAACCGGATTGCGTGCGGGGTTTCCCCCGGAACTTGCGAAAGAATGATTTTGAACCGCTGGTCTGACCAGCGGGCGAATGGCCCACCACTCATTGGTTTCAGTCGCACCGAGCCTTACCGCCAGCGAAAGGACGAGCCCGCAAAGAACCGGACTCCGTCGTTTGCGAATCACATGGCAAAGAAGCAAGCCAAGACCGTTCAACAACGAACGGAAGTTCAACCTGGCTGTCTGGGTCATGGTCGGGAGAATAGTCGCCACACTTCCGCACGCAAGCACAGGCAATAGTCCTCGGCGACGGTCGAATGCTGCGGAGAACTCAATTTCTGATTGGTTCAGTTTAGAATTCCGCTTGCCAGACACGCGTCCGGTGCCTACCAGAGACGGCATGAACCGCCGTAAATTCCTCAAGCAAAGCTCCACCGTAATCGCCGCCGCTGCCGTCGCTTCCTATGTTCCCACCACTTTCGCCGCCGGGAAGTCGATCCGCGTCGGCCTCATCGGCACGGGCTGGTACGGCAAGAGCAGTTTGCTTCGCGCCATTCAGGTAGCGCCGATCGAAGTCGTTTCGTTGTGCGACGTGGATAGCAAGATGGCTGGTGCCGCCGCCGACCTGGTGGCCACCCGCCAGCTTTCCAAGAAGAAGCCGCGCATCTACTCGGACTTCCGCAAAGCAATCGCCGAGAAGGATGTGGACATCATGATGGTCTCGACGCCAGACCACTGGCATGCCATTCCGGCCATCACCGCGATGCAGGCAGGGTTCGACGTGTATTGTGAGAAGCCGACCGGCGTGGATGTGGTTGAGAGCCAGTCGATGGTGGCCGCCGCACGGAAGTACAACCGCGTGATGCAGGTCAACACTCAGCGCCGCAGCACGCCGCACCTGATCGAGGCAAAGGAGGAGATCATCAAGGCCGGTCTGCTCGGCAAAGTGCAGAAGGTCGAGATCGGGGTCTGGTGGCACATGCGCAACAACATGCCCGTTTCGGAGGCCCCGGACATCGCGCCACCGGAAGGATTCGATTACGAGATGTGGACCGGTCCGGCGCCAAAGCAGCCCTTCAACAAGATCATTCACTCGCGCGGCTGGCGGGCCTACATGGAATACGGCAACGGCATCGTCGGCGACATGTGTGTTCACATGTACGACATGACCCGCTGGTTGCTCGACCTCGGCTGGCCGAAGAGCATCACATCCTGGGGCGGCATCCTCAACGACCGCAATTCGCGCGCAAACATCACCGACACGCAGACGGCGATCTACCAGCACGACGACTTCGACGTGACGTGGAACCATCGCACCTGGGGCAAGTCGCCCGAGCCCGACCCTGACTTTCAATGGTTCGGCACGATCTATGGCGAAAAAGGCGTCCTCAAGTGCAGCGTGTTCCGCTACGACTGGATTCCATATTCGTCCGGCAAGGTCGAGCGCACGCGCAAGGCGTTGTTCGAATACGACAAGCACCCCGAGGACAAGGCGGAGGAGAAGGAATGGAATCTCGAAGGCCACGTGGCCTCCGCGATGCGCCGGCATTGGCTGAATTATCTCAACGCGAGAGAGAACCGCGGCAAGATTCTGCCCGTCGCCGACATCGAGCAGGCGCACATCTCCAGCTCGTCGTGCTTCCTGGCCAACCTTTCGCAGAAGCTGGGCCGCACGCTCGAGTTCGATCCCGCCACGCATACGGTGAAAGGCGATGCCGAGGCGAACCGGCTGCTGGCCCGGCCTTACCGCACACCTTGGGTCCACCCGACCCCGGACAAAGTCTGATCAAACACCAGAGCTCCTCTTAGCCGTAATTACCCAGTTGAAATGGAGAGCGCGGTCGTCTCGACCGCTGTTCTCGGCGTCTCGCCGAGAACTCAGTGGGCGTGACCAGTCACCAGAGGGTGGGTTTCCGGAGCGGACGAGCTGGTCAGCGAGACGCTGACCAGGGCGTGCGAGACGCACGCGCTCCCCAATTGCGACTGAATAGTTACGGTTTAGTCGCTGAATTGCTGAAGCGGGGATTCCAAAATCGGCGTTCTATGAACCGGTGAAACAAACTGCCAAGCAGGATCGTTACGCCCACGCAGCAAGGAATCCGTAGTAGCAGAATCCCCATCGGGGTGTCGGCACCAGACGAATCAAAGGCATGCCCCACGAGCCGCACCACCGGCCAATGCACCAGATAAAGGCTGTAGCACATTAGTCCCAGAAAACGCAGTGGAGATAGAATCTGAAGGTTATACGCGGTGCCGTCCCATCGCTTCAGTCCGAGGATCAGCAGGGCGTAGGAAAATGCCGCCAGGTACGCTTGATTGAGTGGAAGCCGGAGTTGTCGCAAGTCTGGCACTGCCCACAGGATGCCGACCACAAGCGGGAGACAAAACCAACCCCATCTTCGCAAGGGGACGTAATTCGAAACGTAATAGACCAGAACTCCCGAAGCGAACATCAGCCATTGACCATCGAGAAACAGGCCCTCCGTGCGCAACGTTCGCAGTGGAAACAGAACCAGGACGGTTACGATCAGCGTCACCAAACTCAGTGCATGAAAGAAAAATCGGCGCGTGACGACCAACGCCAAACCTACCAGGAAATAGAACTGCTCTTCGAAACACAGCGTCCACGAAGGCGGCAGCAGGGGGTTTTCAGAGCCGCCAGTCAGATGCCATCGCCAGGTTTCGGTCAGACTCAAATTCCCAAGCCACTGCCATCTCTTCAGTGATTGTGGCGGCGGGACGCCAAGAGCTTCAAAATAGCTCGCAGGAAGAAACCCCTCAGACAGCCATGCGAACAAGGCTGTCATAGCAAGCGCAGCCCAGAATGGCGGGTAAATCCGCCGGAAGCGTCGCCAGAAGAAAAACTTTGCCGCGCCAGGTTCCGATCGTAATAGGTCCGCCGATGCCGTGACGCAGTAGCCGCTGATCACAAAGAAGAGTGGAACTCCAATCCAGCACTTTCCCAGGATCGCAAAGATGCCAGCAGTCACGCCGCTGGTCTCCTGGAGCGGACTTCGCGCGGAATGATAAACGACGACGAGAAGGCAAGCAAAGCCCCGCCACAACGTCAGTGAGTCATAGCGAACTCGTGAGTGTGTTTCTCCGGCATTCTGCCTTTGGTCTTCCAGCTGCAAATCGTTTCACTCCACACACCGTGCGATAATCGGGCGAAAAGCCTTGCCAGCGGGGCCGTTTCTGACGCTCAACAGTGCCCGGTGAGAGAAACTCACGCCAGGAGTGCTTTGGCCTTTGCCAACGCCTCGTCCAGCTTGCCCGGATCCTTGCCGCCACCGCGTGCGTTGTCGGGTTTGCCGCCGCCTTTGCCACCGACGATGGGGGCGATCTGCTGGATGATCTTTCCGGCCTGCACCTTCGCGGTGAAGTCCGGTGAGACGGAGGCGACCAGTGAGACGGCGTTGTTCGCTGCCCCACCGAGGACGATAACACCCTTGAACCGGCTCTTAAGCGCATCCACCACGGCTTGGAGATAATCCGCGTCGCCATCGGGGAAACCCTGCGTGATGAGCGGGATGCCGTTGACCGTCTCCGACCGGGTGAGCAACCAGGCCGCGGTCTGCGCCGCGTTTCGGGCGATGGACGTCTTGAGCGCCTTCTCCGACTCCTTCTGCTGCGCGAGCAGGCTCTCGACTTTCTTCTCCAACTCGGCGACGGGGGAATTCAACTTTCCCGCGACGGTGCGAAGGAGGTGAAGTTGCTGGTTCGCGAGTTCGTAAGCGGTGAGGCCGGCAACGGCTTCGATACGGCGCACGCCGGCAGCAATGGCGTTCTCGCTCACGATGCGGAACAGGCCAATCTCGCCTGTCGCACGGGTGTGGGTGCCGCCGCAGAGTTCCATTGAGTAACCATCCAGTTTGTTCGCCGCGCCGCCGATCTGGACGACGCGTACGGTGTCGCCGTATTTGTCGCCGAAGAATTGCATCACGTCCTTGCGCGATTTCACGTCGGCGTAGGGGACTTCGGTCCACGAGACGCCGGTGTTTTCAAGAATGCGTTCGTTGACGAGTTTCTCGATGTCGGCAACCTGCGCGGGTGTAAGCGGCGCGCTGTTGAAGTCGAAAGTCAGCTTGTCCGGGCCGACGAATGAACCTTTTTGCGACGCTTCCTGGCTTACGACTTCGTGCAGCGCCCAGTGGAGCAAGTGCGTGACGGTGTGGTGACGTTGGATGGCACTGCGGCGTTCGTGATCGACGGTGAGAAGGACTTCCGAACCGACAATTGGCAGCGCGTCGCCAGACGCGCTGGGAGCGCGACCGTCCCGGTCGCCCTGCTGCGCGTCTCGCGCAGCAGATCGGTGGGGGTGGAAAACGAGAAACGTTGAGGAACTCGCGGCACCCTCGCGCGGGGAATCGGTCGGCGAGACGCCGACCGATGCGACCGGGACGGTCGCGCTCCCCTCTTCGATGAAATGGAGCCAGGTGTTGCCGGATTTTTGCGTGTTGGTGATGCGCCAGAGCTGGCCGCCGCCATTCAATTCGCCGGTGTCACCGACCTGGCCGCCCATCTCGGCGTAGCAGGCGGAAGCATCGAGGATGACAGCGGTCTTGTCCTTGAGCGAGACGACCTCCAGGACTTTGGCTTGGACGGCGAGGTGCTCGAAGCCGACGAACTTCGTGGGTGTCGTGGTCTCGATTTTCGAAAGTGAAATGACTTCCTTCTTCTGCGCGGCACGGGCGCGGGCGCGCTGCTCTTTCATCAGCTCTTCAAAGCCCTCCACGTCCACCGTCAGGCCACGTTCGCGCGCCATCAACTCGGTGAGGTCGAGCGGGAAGCCCTGCTCGTCATAAAGCCGGAACGCGAACGCACCTGAGATTTGGGCAGGGATGGCTTGGGGAGCGCGCCCGCCCCGGGCGCTGTTTCCCGCGCCCTCGCGGGAAACGGTCGGGCGTGGGACGTCACCGGACGCCGAGATTTCATTGTGCGTTCCCGAGCCGCCCGGGGCGGGCGCGCTCCCTGGCGCATCGGGAGTCCACAGCCAGCGATAATTCTCCGACGAGGGAACCACGGCGTTGTCCCAGGGATTGCGGCAGATGTAATGAAACTTCTCTTCCAAGTCCGAGTCGCCTCGCATCAGGCGGTCAAAA
Organism: Pedosphaera sp.; assembly: GCA_009695275.1. GTDB lineage: Bacteria > Verrucomicrobiota > Verrucomicrobiia > Limisphaerales > F1-12-MAGs170 > F1-120-MAGs170. The sequence continues at coordinate 47,331 of SIBF01000004.1, forward strand.
AAATCTTCCTCCCAAATATGAACTCCAGAGACCTTGGCCGCTTTGTTGATCTTGTGTGCGGTCGTGGACTTGATTCCGTGGAGGATTTCTCCGAGCGGATAAAAGACCGGTTTGCCGTCTTTGTCTTGCTCCTTGATTTGGGGTTCGAACAGCAGGTGAACATGGTCGGGCATCACGCGCGCGGCAAAAAGTTGATACTGCCGATGGGTGTGAGCATAGAGAACGCTCTCCAGCACGATGTCGCGCTCGGCCGGAGTGAGTTGCCGTTTCTCTCGCGTGGAGAAGGTCACCATGTATTTGCCCCAGGGTCGTTCGAAATGCGGCAGGCGTCTTTTGGAATAGGTAGCACCGGGGTTGTCGGACGCTCTGGGGCCGACCGCGAGGGCGCGGTCGGCTGCGCCCGGGGCGGGCGCGCTCCCCATCACCAATGGAAGCGGCGATCCCGCAGTCATGTGTGTCTTGTTTCCAAGTGTAATTCGAGCGGGACCACCCTGAATCAGACTCGCTTCCTCGTTGAAGAGCGCGATACCTTTGTCGAGCGTCTTGTTAAACGCCTCCTCCTCACGCTGGATGACCTCCTGCACATGGGCTTTCCGGGCGCGAATTTCAGGGAAGACATCGCCCATTGTGTCGGCGAGCACGTCCACGAGCTTGTAGAAGAACGGTTGGTGGAAGCCGAGCGTGCGGCCGTAGCGCACGGCGCGGCGCAGGATGCGGCGGAGGACGTAGTTGCGGTCGGTGTTGCCGGGTTGGATGCCGTCGGCAATCGCAAACGAGAGCGTGCGGATGTGATCGGCAATAACCCGGAAGGCGATATCGAGCGCGATTTGCTCCGCACCATGGGCAGCGCGACCGTCCCGGTCGCTCTGTTGCGCGTCTCGCGCAACAGCCCCGGGGGTGTGGGAAGCGAGAGATGTTGAGGAACTCGCGGCACCCTCGCGCGCGGAATCGGTCGGCGGGACGCCGACCGATGCGACCGGGACGGTCGCGCTCCCCGTCGCTTCGCGACGTAGCTTTTCCTCGGTCGCAGCGTCGGGTGTCCAGAGCCATCGATAGTTTTCCGTGGATGGCGCGACGCCGGAATCCCACGGGTTGCGGCAGATGTAGTGGAACTTCTCTTCGAGATCGGCGTCGCCACGAATCATGCGGTCGAACGATTCGTTCTCCCACACTTGGCCCGTGGTGTTTTCCGCCTTGTTGATCTCGTGGGCGGTGAACGATTTGATTGAGTGCATCAACTCGGACAGCGGCCAGAACACGGGCTTGCCTTCCTTGTCCTCCTCTTTGATCTGCGGCTCGAACAGGAAATGAACGTGATCGGGCATGACGCAGGCGGCATACATCTGATAGCGGCGCTGATCGTGTCCGAAAAGGAGGCTCTTGAGCACGATGTCCTGCGCTTGCGGCGAAAGCTGACGACGCTCGCGCGTTGTGAAACTAACCATGTATTTCGCCCACGGATGCTCGAAGTGCGGAAGGCGGCGCTTGTAGTAGGTAGCTTGAGGAGCGCGACCGTCACGGTCGCTCTGCTGCGCGTCCCGCGCGGCAGATCCGGGAGCGTGGGAAGCAGATGATGCCGTTGGACTCGTCGCGCGCGTGGGATCGGGCGGCGGGACGCCGACCGGGGCGACCGGGACGGTCGCGCTCCCCGCTCCCTGCGGGAGTGTGCTGCCATAGCGTTTTCCACTCATTGCTTCCAGCGCGTCGAAGATCGGCCGAAAGATGTCGGTTTCATAGTTGGAGATTCTGGCGTTGGCGAAATCGGTCAGACCCTTTGTGCCCTGCATGATGCTCGTGACGCGCTCGAAGCCCATGCCCGTATCCACGTGCTGGGCAGGCAACGGGGAGAATGTGCCGTCCGGGTTCGCGTTGAACTGGATGAAGACCAGGTTCCAGATCTCGATGCAGCGGGCGTCGCCTTTGTTGACAAGTGAACCCTTGGTGTCGCCAGCGGGCGTCAAATCAACGTGCAGTTCGGAGCAGGGACCGCATGGCCCGGTCTCACCCATCATCCAGAAGTTGTCTTTCTTGTTGCCGTTGACAATGTGGGCGGCGGGATCGAGGCCGACGCTGCGGAACTTTTCGGCCCAGAAGTTCCATGCTTCCTCGTCGCGCTCGGCAGGATCACCAATGGATTTGTCCGGATTGTAAATCGTGGCATAGAGCCGTTGGGGCGGAAATTTCCAGACACCGATAACCAATTCCCACGCCCACTCAATAGCCTCTTTCTTGAAGTAATCGCCGAAGGACCAGTTGCCGAGCATTTCGAAGAACGTGTGGTGGTAGGTATCAAGGCCGACGTCGTCGAGGTCGTTGTGCTTGCCGCCGGCGCGGATGCACTTCTGGGTGTCGGCGGCGCGGCCGGGTGTGTAGGGGCACCTGGTCTGGCCGAGGAAGATGGGCACGAACTGGTTCATGCCGGCGTTCGTGAACAGGAGGTTCGGCGAATCGGGCATTAGCGAGGACGATGGGACGATGGAGTGCTGCTTCGACTTGAAGAAGTCGAGAAACGACTGGCGGATTTGCGAACTCGTCATTCGTTGAAATGTTAAATCGTTAAATTGTGAACCGTAAAATCTTTGCCGCGAAAGAACGCAGAGAACACAAAGAATTCTTCCGCAACAAGGCGGGGAAACTAGCCGAAACCGTCCACGAGAGGCGAGTGGAAGTTTTGGCCCTTTTGGAGGTTCCACTGAAGAGGCAAGCGTGCCCGGCAGCCTTTTCCGACAAAACAGCCGGAAGAGTATTCAGGGCATGAAACGGGGGGGAGGTGCTTTCACGAACGTCGTCGCGCGGAGATAGATGGGTTCAAGCAGCTCTCCTGGCAGGAAGTTGCTTCGCGTAACCGCGAGCTGACCGATGGCAGATGCGGCTGGCTCAACGTCGTGTGCTGATTGGAATTTTGCGGATAACCCCGGTCCGAAAAGACCACATTGATCACCGAGCAGAGAGTCGAGTTGTTCACGAGACTTGAGGTTCATGGCTTCGATAATCGCGATGGTATTCGGGAAAATGTTCAACAAGGTCACGTAGAATTCACCTCGCTGCGCATCAATGGCGATTCGCACTTTGTCCCGGAGGCCTCTTTGCTGGAGTTGAAATGCGATGGCGTCAGCGCTGCCAACGCCTTGGAGTTTCAGACCTGTCGCCAGTTGCCAGCCCTGGGCGATGGAGATGGCTGCCCGGATGCCGGTGTAGGAACCAGGTCCGAGTCCAACCACGATCTCACTTATCTCGCCGCGTTTGAGCCCGGCAACTCCAAGCGCGTTTTGTATCAACGCCAGCGGACGCACATTGCGATCCCCGGCATCGGCGGCTTCTCCCAGGATCTTCGCGGCACTGTCGCCATTGGCGGAAAGGATCGCCGCGCTCCGGATATTTCCTGAGAATTCGAGCGCCAATGTGATCATGCTTTTCCTGGTTTGATGCCCGTCTCGTCCGGCGTTGTAACGGTGATCCTGCGTTCTGTTTCGCCCAGAGTTTCGAGCACGACACGCACGAAATCTCCGGGCAATGGACCATTCCAGCGTTCGATCCATTCGATCAAGGCAATACCGTCCGGTTCGAGATATTCGACAAGTCCCGCGCCTATGATTTGAGCATCCGAATCCAGCCGGTAGAAATCAATATGGTGGAGCGGCAGACGTCCGCTGAAGTAGGTATTCAGCAGGGCGAATGTCGGAGATTGAACACGTTCCTTAACGCCAAGTCCGCGGGCAAAACCTCGTGCAAATTGCGTCTTGCCGGCTCCAAGATCGCCGCTCAGACCGATCACGGTGCCCGCTGGCAATATTCCAGCAAGATCGTGCGCGATCGCTTCCGTCTCGGAAGGGCTACGAGAAATGTGTGTAACCGCTGACATTCAGTGGACGCAGGCCGAACTTGTCCTGGAGGCGCAAGCCTGGTTTGACGGTGATCTTGCCTACGCACGAGATTTTGAGCGTCGAAAATCTTTGCTTCCAAGCGTCAAGCAGTGGAACAGCATCAGCGCTCCCGACGGTGAAGAGCAACTCGAAGTCCTCGCCGTCGGTTAATGCGGCGAGCAGCGCCTGGCCGGATGTGTCCACTTCGATCTCCAGGTTTCCTTTGCCAGGCAGTGCGGTGCGCGCTTTTTGCCGGGCTGCGCGGCTGACCGGAATGGCGCGGCCAAGCAGTTCGGCACCGACACCGCTACTCTGAAGAATATGGCGCAGATCCCCGGCGATGCCGTCGCTCAGATCCATCATGCTGTGGATGGAGAAGTTTTCCGCCAGCCACCGCGCCTCGGTAAGGCGCGGCTCGAAGTCGAGATGTTTGCCAAGAATCGAACCGCCCAACTCGCCTGTAACGAAAATGACGTCGCCTGGTTTGGCACCTGCCCGGAGAATCATACGATTCTTTGGCAGCACTCCCGTGACAGTCACGGAAATGAAGATGCGTTCCGGATTGCAGGTGGTTTCTCCGCCGACGATCGCGATGCCGTGTCGTTCGGCGAGAAGGCGCATCCCGGCGTACAGACCATCGATCCACTCAGGGTCGAAGCCTGGAGGCAAGCCCAGTGTGACCATCGCGTGTCTCGGAGTGCCGGCCATGGCGGCAAAATCGCTGAGGCATCGACCGAGCGCTTTGTGCCCGACGCGCGGGGCTTCTGTTTCCGCGGTGAAATGGACGCCCTCGACCACGGCATCTGTTTTCAACAGCAGAAATTCGCCGGCCAGGCCGATATCCACGACCGCGCAATCGTGGCCTGCGCCGGCAATGACCGAGGAGTTGGTCGGGAGATTGGGAATCAGCCGTTGGATCAGATCAAACTCGGTCATTGTGAGAGATTCCTGGAGGCTCAGGCTCCGGGTGAAAGTGCCACCCGCAGAAAGTTCACAAGGTTGAAGAAGGCGTGCATGACGATTGAACTTAGCAGGTTGTTGGTGCGCTCGTAAACAAAGGTGAGCATCAGAGCCAGCACGGTGAATGGAAGGATGGTCATTCGATTACTATGGATCACCGCGAACAATAGCGACGTGCCCCAAAGCGCCATGCGCGGAAAACCCAACTGCTTGACCGATGGATAGAGGATGCCGCGAAAGACAATCTCCTCCGCGACCGGTGCCAGGATGACAGCCGCAAAAAAGATCGTGACACTCAAAGGCCAGCCCGGCTGTTTTTGAAGCATTTGCACGGGAGCCTGCAGCTCCGTCTTCATGCCCAGCAATTGGAAAATAATTGCGGAGAGTTCGCCCAGTCCAATGATCAGCGGGAGAGTGATGACACCGATCAATATTCCGAAGCCCGCCGCCCGCCACATTCGCGGCGTTGAGAAACCGAAGGCCAGCCCGCTGCCTGTTCCGTGCTCGCGCAGCAGCCATGGTAAAAGCGCAAGGACCACTCCATGAAAACTCAATGTGCCGCCGATGATCGTGGCATAGTCCTCCGGCACCCGGATCGGCGCATGTTCTGAGGTGAACCACGCCACAAGCAACATGCCGCCGCAAAAGCCCGCCATCACCAGAAGCAGATACTGCAAGACGATGTCCATCCGCCATGGTTTCTCCGATAACATCCGGCGGAAACTAAGCAGCGGCTTCGTGAGTTACGATGGAAAAATGAGGTTGGCGCTGATTGCCGAAGGCTCTTATCCGAATCCATGCAACAGGAGCGCGGAATTCATTCCGCGTGGATCCTGCAAGGCCCCAAGGGCTGTAGGCTCGACGACATGCCAAGTGATCAAAAACCAGGTCATAGGAAAGTGACCAACGCGAAAAGCAATTTGCCGCGGCCGAAATCTCCGGCCAAAGTGGGAATTCCACGCGGCTGCGGAATAAATTCCGCGCTCCTATTGAATTGTTCCGCATGTCCGCTGCGAGGCCTCCCCCAATTGACTTACACTCGGTGAAGTAATGAAAGACAAGCTGTTTTGACTGGCTGTCCCTTCGAACGATGCTTTCGCCACCGTAAAGCCCATCGTTGATGGAATGAAGGACTCTCACCGCTTTTCCATTGAGGGCGCGCTCCCAACCTTGAACCTTGAACCTTGAACCTTGAGTCGAGTAGGTCTCCGCGCGGAGAGGCGTCAGGTGGGAAAGAGAGCTGACCGCGGAGACTTACTCGACTGTTGGACGAAGCCTAGTCGCGGCTCCCTTATGGGAAAAGTAACGTCCGAGGCCGACTG
>SIBF01000187.1 GCA_009695275.1 Pedosphaera sp.
CAGCAGCGATTAAAAATCGCCGGCGCTTGGTGGACGCTCTCCAATGCCGAAATCATGCTCCAACTCCGAACCACACGAGCCAACCATGATTGGGACCGATACTGGCTCGAATTGGCAAAAAACTGACCGACAGAAAGAATCGCACCCCGCAAACGCCCCGTCCTTGTCCTGTTCGATGATGGCTGTTAGCTTGCAAGTCATGGTCGGGAGGATACTTGGCATACGTAGCGTTAGCGAGGCGGGCATCCAATACGCTCGCCGCATTCAGCGCAGCCAGCACCGAACCAAAATGCTGTTCGCTGAGGTTGCTCCGCCTTTCCAGTATAGCGGCTGACGTCTCTTCGACTGCGTTACTTGCTTCCCGCATTATCCGAGGATTTCTTCACACAACGAAACCCATAGATGTCGTAGCCGAAGCACACGTCCGCGTAGCCGGGGCTCTCGTTGTAACGATAGCCAGAGCGGCAATTCTCGGCGCTGAACCGCCACGCACCACCACGCAGCACTTTGTTCTGGCCCTCATCAGGCCCTCGCGGATTCTCGCGGGTTGCTTCCTGATAATAGTCCACTTTGTAGAAATCATTGCACCATTGCCAGACGTTGCCCGCCATGTCGTAGAGTCCCCACGGGTTCGGTTGCTTCTCACCGGCGGGCCGGGGATGCCCGCCTGAGTTCTTGTCGTACCACGCGTAGTCGCCAAGCTTCGACGGACTGTCGCCGAAGAAATACGCCGTCGTGGTTCCAGCCCGGCAGGCGTACTCCCATTCCGCCTCAGTGGGCAGTCGGTATCCACTTGCCTCGAAATTGCATTTCAAGGTTTTCAAGTCGTAACAGGTCTGAAGTCCCTCGATCTCGGAGCGCTTGTTGCAGAACTTCACCGCATCGGACCAGCGCAATTGCTCCACGGGATTCCTGTCCCCTTTCCATCGTGAAGGATTCGAGCCCATGATTTTCTGGAATTGCTCCTGAGTGACCAGGTTTTTGTCCATGTAGAATGTGCTGACGACAACCTCGTGCGGTGGCGCATCGATTTCATCCTTGTCACCCATGACAAACTTGCCTCCAGAAATCTGGATCATCTCAGATTGGGCGCTTGTCGTCGGTTGATTCGTGGCCGCCCCACCTTGCGCCTGGGTTCCCGCTGGAGCCGGAGCGGCGACGCTGGATGCTCCCGCGCTTTCCGAAGACTTGCGCTCACAGCCCGGAATCAGTGTCAGAGCAAGGAGCGGGATCAAACTGGTTAATGAAAAACACTTCATGATTTGCGATCAGATTTTATCACCCGCCACCTGCTCTCAATACTCCGCCCAAATCTCGTAGCCGTCGGCGTTCCTGAGAACCCGTCGGCATCGAGCTTGAATTTCCTTCGCCACGGCGACGGCTTTGCTGTCGTTGACGCAACCGTAACCGGTTTGTTGAAAAAGTTTCCGCGTGATCATGTGACACTGAGCAACGACATAATCCTGAGCGCCCCCCATCCCTCTCCACGCCTTGAGCAATTCCATGTAGGCAGTCAGGTTGTTGGTGTTTTTGCCTCCGGTCAGGGCCATCGTCTGCCGAGTCAATTCAGCCGCATGTTCCAACGATTTTATGTTCTCCTTCTGCACGTTGTACTCCTGCGGTATTTGCTGCACGGTCTCATCCAAACTGTCGAGAAACGGTTTCAGTTCGGGAGAAACCGTCGCCTTGGCTTTGAGGAATTTGTTCATGTCCGTGGCAAAACGCCTGTATTCTTCGATTCTTTCCACATGGCATTCGACGAAATAGTTCATGCCACCCAATGCCTCCTTCACGAAATCCTTTTTCACGACTTCCTGCCCAGCCTCGAAAACCGCCTGAATAGCTTCAGTGAATCCGCAGGTGCAGGCGCGATGAACTCCATCCCCGCCATCGCGATGGTGTGTGCGCAGCTTGCGGCCTGCAATGTCGAGGAGCGGATCGCACGCCTGCCTCCCCAGTGTCGCCTTCATAATATCGACCGGCGTCGAGACGGAAAGCGGCGTGTTCTGTCCTTCCAGAAAATAAATGATCGATTCGCCCTTTGGCGGAACCTTCTTGCTGAGGTGATAGAAAGCCTTTTCTCCTTCGAACCAGACCGGATAATCGTACGAACCTGGCACCCCGCGCCAGACTGTTCCTTTGGCTTCGCGAAAGGCGAACGTGGTTCTGATCCCGGCCTCGATTAACTGGGTTTTCCATTTTGCGGCAAACGGCCTCTGCCAAGTCAAAGCCACATCTTTCTCCAGAAAGGCCGGTTTCAAATCTTCCCGATGCCAGATGCCGGGCGCGCTCAATGCCGCGAGATAGAAGCTCTGTCCATCATTGTCGAAATCAATTGCCTCAATGGTGCGCCTGCCTTGCGGGTCATTGGCCAGGCGGAGCTTCAATTGCTGTTTTCCATTCGGCCAGGTCATCACTAACTGGTCACCCTCACCTTTCAGCAATCCGACGAAGGCACTCTCCGCCGGAATGGAAAGAGTGTCCGCCGACGGATATTCCGTGGGAGCAAAGATCAAGTCATCACCGACAAAACCGGGCAACACTCCGTAATCTATCGGACTCAGCAGACTGATTCCTCTGATGGTCTCCGCAGGTTTGATCTCGACAATCTCGTTCTTGCCGAAGGAAATCACCGCTGACATATCCGCTGCACCTTTGGAGGAAAAGAAAACCTCCAGTGCCACTTCATCTCCAGCATTCCGCAGGATCTCACAACGAGTGATCTTCCCATTCTGGGCTCTTGTTTGAGACGGGATGAATTCCAGGATTTTCCTGGCAAACCCCGCCTGGGCTGTCGAAGCGTGATTCGGCAAACCCGTGGTTCCCTTCGAATAAAGAACCACTCGACCTTGCGCTGCCCAGAAGACAGCGACGAGACTCTGATTCTCAACGATCGCGTCGCCTTTGAACGAATACTCCCGTCCGTAATATCCAGGATCGGAAGCGGCTTTCAGTGGATCCTTCTCAAACACAAAAAGCTCTGACGGCACGGCCTTCCAGCCAGCCCTGCTTTCAATGTCTGCGCTGGCGGCGAAACGTGTGCCGGAATCCCACACCACCACATTGGAGGCGGCTTCAACTCGTTCAATAGATGGCAGCCCCGCAGCCAGCGCCACCATGGCGAGCAATGCTGATTTCTGATTGAACGAACTACTCCATCCGGCGAGATTTGATTTCATAAAGCGTACTATTCTCAAAGCAAAACCTAGACTCCGATTGGGCACCATACTCTCCGCAACATACGGAAGCTCGGAATTGATCTGAACTGAGAACGTCGCGACTGTAACATCCCCTGTTTCGCAATCAAGATTCAGAACCATGTCGTGCAATCGGTCCACAGGACTGGAGGTTGTTGCTTGTGGGCCCGATCTCCTGACCAACGAGAAAGCTGGTTTCACAAGGCCTCCGAAAGAATTCAATCGCCGAGAAACCTTTTGACAATCAAGGGAGCACTCCTAAATTGCTACCTCTCTGGATGGGGTCGTAGCTCAGTTGGTAGAGCACCACAATGGCATTGTGGGGGTCAGGGGTTCGAATCCCCTCGGCTCCACCATCCTCTCCCGTAATCCACGGGTAAGGAATTGAATGAAGCAATCGGCATCGGCTGCGTGGGGTTGTCGTTCGCTTCGCATCTCAGACAGGTTGTCTAATTCGTCCCATCGGCAATTCACCGATCCCGCTGAAGTGAGGTCAGGGTTTGGATTTTTTACCCGCGAATTTGGATCTCAGAATCAGGATGCGCCGCAGCCCCGGCAATTTCCACAGCACCTTCCGGCGAACCAGTCGCCGCACCGTTTCTGCGTAAACACTCAATTCAATTGTGCTGTTCTTCACATTGAGGGTCTGACATTCGGGAATGGTTTTTGTGTTCATACTACCCGGACGGCGGGATAGGCTACAGATGATGGCGAGCGCCGCAGATGCAGACGCGAGGCGCGAACGCGGGAAGATGCCCGCAGCGGCCTCTGACCAAGACAGCAACGAAGCAGATGCGCCTGCGCCGCCGCCAAGATTTGTAGTCCATCCCGCTGTCCGGATAGTAAACTCAAGTTTCACGAGTCAACAGCCTACGATCCATTGCGCCTTCGTTGGTGTGGCTGCCACACAATTTGTCAGGTTCCAGAATGAGCGATGGAAGAGGGCGAGCGTAAGCAGCTTGGCGGGATTGGTGGGCCTGCTCGGGCTCGAACCGAGAACCAAAGCATTATGAGTGCTCTGCTCTAACCATTGAGCTACAGGCCCACACCGGGTTATTGTTGCAGAAGCAACTGCAACTTTCAATAGCAGAGCCCAAAAGATGATTAGCACGCGTCTTTTCAAATGTGTAAGTCCAAGAAATTGGGATTTTCGGCGAAAAGGAGCGCGTCAAGGCGTTCGCGGCCGCCCCGTGCCGAAAGGAAGTGCTGACGAAAACTTCGGGTATTGCATATGAAGCGGCGGTTTAGCCGAGGGGCCTTATGGGATGGAGGAGGTTGAGCGAATTACTTCCCGGACACTGCAGCGGCGAGCGCCATCAACTTTTCCCGCAGGAACGCCACGCAGCCGGGCACCTGTGCCTCGCTCAGACCGTGGAGCAACAACGGCCCCCGGAACCGATGGTGGTGCAGCAAGGAAACATAGCGATCATAGTCGAGCTTGCCCTTTCCGGCCGCCAAATGTCCGGCGTCGCCATCGTGGTCCAAGTCTTTGGCGTGTGCCAGCACGACGTCCTTGCCAATGAGGGCAAACGCTTCGTCGAGGATTTCCTTCATCTTCGGCAATTCGCCTGTGTGAAACAAATTCGCCGCGTCGAACGTGACTTTCAGGAAAGGGGAACCAATCTCGTCCATGAGCCGCCGCGCCTTTTGCGCCGAATTCACGACGTTGTTCACTTCGGGTTCAAAGGCCAGCGTCACGTTCGCCTGCCGGGCGATGTCGGACGCCTCACGCACGCAAGTGCTCATGTCGCGCCAGGCTTCAGGGGTGTCGTTATCCGGGTGGCCTCGCCACATGCTGCCGCGGTCGCGCGTGCCAGTGCAGAGGTGGATTCTTGAAGTGCCCATCTGGGGACAGGCCTTGGCCAAAACCAGGAGCCGCCGCAGCCCTGCCCGGCGGTGCTCCGCATCGGGGTGGCTCATGTTGAAGGTGCCCTGCACGGACGCGATCGTGATGCCGCGAGCCGCAGCCTCGCGGCGAATCCGGACGGAAACTTCTGGCGGGATTTCATCGGGCATGGCGGGCATGGCGGCGCAGTCCAGGCTCAACTGCACGCAGTCGAGGCCGCAGGCCTTCACAGCATCCAGCCGGGTTTCCAACGATCCGCGGGCAAATGTGCCCAGCAGAATTCCAATTTGGATGAGCGGGGTCGGCTTTGTGCCATGGTCGCCGCCGGTGGAGCGCTCCGGCACGGCGGCGGCGTTCGATTCCGCTGCCAAGCCCAGGCTTGGCCCGGCAGCGGCCCCGAGGGTAAAGGTGGCGGCCGAATGCAGGAAGTCACGCCGCGTCCAGCGGACGTCACTTTCAGGAGCTGGCTTAATACAGGTCATTTCCTTCAGGTTAGTTCGGCCCTTTCGCAATACAATAGAGCTTCGATGCAGTCCTGATCAGCAAGTTGCCCTGACTGATGGCGGGCGTGGCGAGGCAGAGGTCGTCCAGATCGTTTACGCGTTCCACCTTGAATTCCGGACCAGCGGACACCACGAACGTCCGACCATCCTCGGCCAGGCAGAACACGCGGCCGTTGTAGGCCCAGGGCGACGAGGTGAAGGACGCACCGACCGGGAATCGTTGCAGATCGTAAACCACGCGGCCGGTGCGCGCGTCGTGGGCCATGATCATGCCACGATCGAGCAAGGTGTAGTAGTAATCGCCGTGAACCATCGCGGATGGGTTGTAGGGGCCGCCCTTGGGCAGATACCACGCGATGAATTCGTTCGTGGTCTGGCCTTCTGCCAGCGAGATGTCGCCGGTTGCTCCCGGCTTGATGGCATAGACCGGTCGGTGCGGGTCGCCGACGTAGCCGGAGGTCACGTAGAGCATTCCATGCGCGGCGAAAGGTGAAGGGATGATCAAGTTCGACATCCGGCCGTTCATCTCCCAGAGCAGCTTGCCATCGAGATCGTAGGAGCGGATCCGGTTTTTGCCCGGCGTGACTATTTCCGCGCGGTGCGAATGCTTCCAGACAAACGGCGTGGCCCAGGTGCTCTTCTCCTCGCGCGCGGCGCGCCAGCGCTGCTTGCCAGTCCTGGCATCGAAGGACGCGATGAACGATTCCTCTTGATTGTCGTAGATGACAATCACCTGGCCCTCATGGACGATGGGCGAACCCGCCGCGCCGTAATCGGCCATGGTCTTCTTCGGCTCGATGGGCTGCGACCAGAGCGGCTGGCCGTCGAGGTCGTAGCAGTAAAGTCCGAGGTCGCCAAACAACACATAAAGCCGTTCGCCGTCTGTCGCGGGCGTCTCGGAGGCGTAAGTGCTCTTCGGATGCCGCGTTACCTTCGGAAGGCCTTGATGAGCCTCCTTGGTCCAGAGCACTTTTCCCGTGCGCAAATCCAGGCAGCATGTCAGCCATCGATGGACGCCCTGAGGCACTTCGCGCCGCCCTTCGCCGAGGTAAAGCCCCTTCTTCGGCTTCACGTTGGCATCGTCCTTGTCACTGACCACGGTGGTGAGAAAAACTCTATTGCCCCAGACCACCGGACTCGACCAGCCCAAGCCCGGGATGTCCGTGGTCCAAACCACATTGTTGGTCTTGCTCCACTCGACGGGCAGCCGCGGATCATCGCTGGCAACGCCCGTCGCATCGGCTCCGCGGAACCGGGGCCAATTGTCATCGGCCGTCCCGAGGTTCGAGACGAGGAGTCCGAATGTGAATAAGACAACGCCGATTTGGGGACAGATTGCGTGTTTCATAATAGCGCCTCATTCGTAGCGTAGCGCCTGAATCGGGTTCAACCGGGCCGCCTTGAAAGCCGGAATAATGCCGGCCAGGATTCCAACACACACGCTGAAGCCGAAAGCCAGCAGCATCGCGTCCACGGTCATGACCGGCGTGTTGCCGGTGGGTGACACCAGGGAAAGGAGTTCAACGAGTCCCTTGGAGGCGAGCAAACCGGCCAGGCCGCCGATCACGGCAATGACGACGCTTTCGACGAGGATTTGGACGAACACATCGAGGAACGTGGCTCCGATGGCCTTTCGGATGCCAATCTCGCGGACGCGCTCGGTGATGCTGGCAAGCATGATGTTCATGATGCCGACGCCGCCGACGAGCAGGCTGATGGCAGCGATGATGCCACCGCTCAAGCGCGCGTTGCGGATCGCGGTGGTGATGTTCTCTGACCAATTCTCCTGGGTGTTGAACGCAAAATCCTCGATCCCATTATGAGTGTGAGTCAGCACATTCTTGACCTGCTGCAGCGCGTTGTTCATCTGATCGAGATCAATCACCTTGAAATAGACGGTGGAGAGTCGTGGGTCCGGTGCAGTGTCTATCCCCGCACTCGCGCTCACGCTCGCGGTGGTGCTTGATCCCGCAGTTGTGCCTGTGCCTGTGCCTCCGCCAACGGCACCGGCGCGGAATTTGAGCCACATGGTTTTGAGTGGAATATAGACGGTGTTGTTCTTCCATTCGAATGCGCCACGCCCGCTGGTCCTGCCGCGCTTGCGGGTGGGGCCGCTCTGCCCCGGTTCCGGGCCCCTTTCCAAAGCCTGCTCCCGCGCCTTGCGGTCCATCTCGCTTTCGTAATGTTCAAACATGCCAATGATGCGGAACCGCTGGTTGTTGATGTTCACGTACTCCCCGACGGGGATGATTTCACGGCCGATCTCCTCGGGTGAACCAAAGAGCGCATCACGGGTGCCGGTTCCGATGACGCAGACGCTGCGGGCCTCTTCATCGTCCACAGCGTTGAACATCCGTCCGTGTTCGACCACATGCTGATTCAACTCCAGGGCGGCTGGCCAAGTGCCCACGAAATGCCAGGGATTGAACGCCTTGCCGGCACGGGTGACGGTGACTTCCCGGGTCTGCATCTCCGGCGTGACGAGATGGACGAGCGGTGCACTGCGTTGCAGGGCGTAGATGTCGTTCATCGTGTTGCCCACGGCCTGGTCCTTCCGGTGCTGTTGCCAGGTAGGAATGGCCTGCGGTGTAATATAGACTTTCTCCAGGCCACCGATGGCGATGAGCGCCTCTTTCATGCCGTTCTCCAGCCCTTTCACCAGAGCTGACTGCGCGACCAGACTGCCAACCCCAAGGACGATGCCGAGCATGGTCAGCATGGAGCGGAATTTGTTGGCCCAAATCTCTTTCAAACCGACGCTGATGGCGCTTAAAAAGTTCATGAGTAATCGAATGAGGAAAATTCAATTCTGAGTCGGCACAGAGAATTTCGGCGTGCTGCCAGCTCCCGCCAGTTTTGCATCCACGTTCCTGGCAATTTTCCCATCGCGGATCTCGATCCGGCGGGGCGTGACGGCGGCGATCTCCGGGTCATGCGTGACCAGCGCGATGGTGCGACCTTCCTGGCTGAGTTTGTAAAACAATTGCAGGATTGCCTCGCCGGTGTGCGAGTCGAGGTTGCCCGTCGGTTCATCCGCGAACACGATTTTGGGACTGTTGACGAGCGCGCGGGCAATGGCGGTGCGCTGTTGCTGACCGCCGGAGAGCTGCATCGGGCGATGTTTGGCGCGGTTCTCCAGTTCCACGAGTTTGAGCGCTTCGAGAGCACGGTCACGACGCTCGCGGCTGGAAACCCCGCTGTAAACCATGGGCAGCTCGACATTCTGCAGGACGCTGAGCTTCGGGAGCAAATTGAAGAACTGAAAGACGAAGCCGATCTTCTGGTTGCGAATGCGGGCCAGCTCACGTTGCGAAGCCTTTTCAATCATCGTGTCGTCGAGCCGGATCGTTCCCTTGGACGGCGAATCAAGGCAGCCAAGAATATGCATGAGGGTTGATTTTCCGCTGCCCGACGGACCGATGATGGAGATGAACTCACCTCCGTCGATGTCCAGCGAGATATCATCGAGCGCACGGATTTCCTCGCCACCGAGGTGGTAGATCTTGCTGACATTGCGTAGTTCGACGAGGGCCATGACGCGGATGGGTAATTTGAACTATTTTGAACTGGTCGTTGGTTTTGCCTTGGTGGCAGGAGCGGTCCCGTCGGCTGATTTGCCGGGAGAGCCTTTTGTTCCTCCCGACCCACCCTTGCCTCCGAAGGCCGGCGCAGCCGCGCCTGCTTCGCCTGGTGGCGTGACGAGAGAAATCACCTCGCCGCCGCTCAGCCCCTTGGTGACTTCGGCAAAGTCATAATCCGCCACGCCAAGCTCGATATTCTGGCGCTCAAATTGATCATCGCCCTTCTTGACGTAAGCGAAGCGTTGATCCTGGTCGGCGAAGACGGCGGCCAGCGGAATGGCCAGCACGTTGCCTGCAGAAACCAGGGGAATTGAAAGATTGGCGGTCATGCCGGGGCGAACGGCATGTTCTGCGTTCTTGAGAATGATCCGGGTGGAATATCCTTTGACACCGCTTTTGAAAGTGGCCTGGGGAGCGATTCGAGCGACGTGGCCGACTAGCTTGAGGCCCGGCACGGCCTCCACCGACACCGTCACGGCCTGGTTCACTTTCAAACGCGTGACGTCGGTCTGGTTGATGTGGGCGGTGATGATCATGTCGGACAGATTGGCGACGGTGAACACCTCGGTGCCGCTGTTGAAACCGCTGGAGCCGGAAACAGCCTGCCCCACAGAGACGGGGCGGGTCAGGATCGTGGAGTCGAAGGGCGCGCGAATCACGGTCTTCAACAGTTTGTCCTCCACCGTCTGGAGGGCCGTTTGCGCGGTTTCGAGGCGGTTCAGGGCGATGTCCAGATTGTTCTTGGTCAGGTCATAATCAAGGCGCGCGTTGTCGAAAAGCTCCTGAGCCACGAGTTTGTTGGCGAACAACCCCTTGATGCGGTCAAAGTTTAGCTTCGATTTCTCCAACTGGATTTTCTGAGTTTCGACGGCCAGCTTCGCGCCGGCAATTTCCGTCTTGCGCGACGTTTTCTCGGTCTGCAGATCCTTGTCATCCAGTTCGAAGAGAACGTCTCCTTTTTTGACCTTGTCCCCGATGTCCAGAGTCAGCTTGGAGATCAGGCCACCGACTTCCGGCCGAACGGAAACGGTGTCCACGGGCCCGATGTCGCCGGCGGCGGTGATGGCGAAGTTGATGTCCCGCGTTGCCACGACGGCGGTGGTTGGCTTGGCTGGTTTCTTGGTCACAGCGGCGTTTCCGGATTTCCAGAACGCGATCTTTTCCGGGTATTTCTGCCAGGCCCAATAACCGCCGCCCGCAAATGCGGACAGGGCAATCAACGATAAAATCAGTTTTTTCATGGGTGAATTCTCAAATCAACTGGAGCGCGGGTTCAGTAAAATCGATAGATCCGAGAACCGATCCGAAGTTATCCAGCCCCATTCCAACTCACGGTACTCCGCCGCGTGCGCGCTCCTCAGGACGAGCCACACCGCGGCGGACGCGCGCACCCGCCACTTCGTGGAGGATTGCAGAATCTCGTGTTTTGTGAGGTCCATCCGGTTAGCCAGTTGTTCTAACAAACAATCATTTCAAAGGAACAACGTTTTCAAGGGCCAATTCCTGACATGATGATCCCTCCGCCTGGTTGATTTGCCATCTCGATCCTCGACCTGTGGGAACTTCCAATGCCGGTTGGCACGCGGCCATTGCCGTCATCAGCGGCAGTTCGCAGCCCGCACTCTCATGGTCGTTGCGCCCGGGCAGATACGGGAGGCGTCGCATTCAAGCGGTCGGAAGCTCCACGATGAACGTCGATCCCCTGCCCGGCTCACTCTCGCACCAGACCCGGCCGTTCATCGCCTCCACCATCTTCTTGACGATGGACAAGCCCAGACCCGTGCTGTGCTCACCGCCGGTGGGCTTGGCGCTCAAGCGCGCGAATTTGCCGAAGAGTTTCTTCTGATCTTCCGTGCTCAGGCCAGGACCTTCGTCCTGCACCTCGCAAACCACTTTTTCCACGGACTTGTTCAAACGCACGTAAATGTTCTTGCCCGGCGGCGAGTATTTCACGGCATTGGAAACCAGGTTCTCGATGACTTGTGTGAGCACGGTCGCATCGGCCAGCACGGGGACCGGTCCGACTTCCTTCCGCCAGTGGAAGGTTTGCTGCTTGGCCGCGGCACGTGGCCGTTGCGCTTCAAGAACGTCCGACACAGCCGCGGCAAGATCGATTGGCACCAGGTGCAACTGCATTTCCCCACGCTCAATTCGGTTGGCGTCCAGGAGATTTTGCACCATCTCGGCCATGCGCGCGGCAGCTTCGTGAATTTTTTGAACCAACTCCGCATTCTCCGCGCCGAGCGCGGCGTCTTCCAGAACCATTTCCGAGTAGCCCTTGACGGCGTTGAGCGGACTGCGCAGGTCGTGCGCGGCGATGCCCATGAACTCGTTCTTCTCGTCGTTCATCTCGCGCAGTCGCTGGCGGGCATGTTTCAATTCGAGATGCGTCCGCACACGGGCGAGCAGCTCCGGTGGATTGAACGGTTTGGTCACATAATCGACCGCGCCCACTTCGAAACCTTGCACCAGATGCTCCATCTCATTGCTGGCAGTGAGAAAAATCACAGGGATTTGCAATGTGGTGGGATCGGCCTTGAGCCGGCGGCACACTTCCAGACCGTCCATCCCGGGCATCATCAGATCGAGCAGGATGAGATCCGGCAGTTGCTCGCGCAATCCCTCCAACGCCTCCGTCCCGCTGGTCGCTGGCGTCACCGCATAGCCGGCCTGGCGCAGGATCGTGCCGACCACTTGCAAGTTCTTCGTGATGTCATCGACGATGAGAATGTTTGATCGCGCGGTGGATGAAGTAGTGTTCACTCTAAAAGGAGTAGTTGAACCCCAGATAAACGCGGATGAACGCAGATGGTGAAAACTTTGCGCCCTCAAGAACGTCCACCAGACCTGAGAAAGACTCGGATCGATTCTGGCCTCTGCCTCGGAATGGCTTATCTGCGTTCATCTGCGTTCATCTGTGTTCATCTGCGGTTTTCAGGTTTCCTGCAATGAATTGAGGAGGGCCGGAAAGCTCTGCAAGGTTTTGGGCAGGCGGTCCAGGTCGAATTCCTGGACCTGTTGATCGAGACTTTCCGCATGCGCGCCCAATGCGGGCCATTCGCCAGCCTCCGCCCACTCCTTGAGACGACGGGCGAACTGCTCGATCTCATCCATTGACTTGCGCTTGCAGAGGCCGGGCCAGACACGCTGTTCTTCGTCGCGAAGTTTGACCAGCAACCCGGGACGTCTTGCGAGCGCAGCCTCGGAAACCAGGATAGGTGCGCTGGAAGTGGGAGGAGCTTCACCACGCGCGTTCGGCTCAGGCTCCAAGGCTTGTGTCCGTTTCATGAAACGCTTCAACTCCGCGATCAGCTCGGCGCGGTTGAAGGGTTTGCGGATGAAGCCGTCGCAGATTTTCCGCGCCTTCGCTTCTTCCTCGCGGAACGACGACGCTGTCACCGCTATCACCGGGATATGCTTCAACGCCGCGTTCGCCTTCAGTCGCTTCGTCGCTTCGTGGCCGTCCAGCTCCGGCATTCGCATGTCCATCAGGATCACGTCCGGCCG